>JBHEMC010000041.1:0-37907 GCA_046262775.1 Pyrinomonadaceae bacterium
TCCTTGTGAACCTGCACGGAGATGATGTGACAGTGCCGTTCCCGGAAAACTTCCGCTCGACTCTCGACGCAGACGTGGAGATAAAAGGCACGGCCGCGAAACAACTGGTCACGGGATTAGTGAATCTTCGACGCGCCGAGTACACCCAAGATATCGAGTTGGCGGATCTGATCAATACGCGCCGGCAGGAATCAATCGAAGAGGGTCCGGAAATTGAAATAACGCGCGCTGCTTTGTTTAGCGATCTTAGAGTTGAAGGCAGAAACGCATTGGTGGTCAGAAACAACCTCGCGGATCTGGTAGGTTCAGTTTCGCTGCAACTGAACGGTCCAGTGAACGATCCCGTAATTTCCGGGAGAATCACTGCAACAAGTGGCACTCTGAACTTTCGCAACGACCGTTACGAGATCACGCGAGCACTAATGGATTTGCCACCGAGCCGTAATGCCGATCCGCTATTGAACGTTCAAGGTGAATCACAGATTAAGGGTTATCGGGTAATTGTCACACTCACCGGCCCATTATCGCAGCCCCAAGCGGCCGTGCGTTCTGAGCCGGCTCTGCCCCAGGAAGATGTTGTGTCGTTGATTACAACGGGGCAGTTAGCCTCCGGTGATACAAGCTCGTCAATTCTTTCGCAATCCGGTCTGGGAACCGCCACAAGTCTTTTAACTGATGCGTTGATCAATGCGCCGGCACAGCGTGCCACCAGCAAACTTTTCGGTCTCAGCCGTTTTGAAATCAATCCAGTGATTGGCGGTCGCACGGGTTCGACTCCAGCAGCCCGATTAACGCTGGGAAAACGAATCAACAAGGAAGTTACCGTTACGTATTCAACTAACGTGACGTCTGATCCAAACCAGATACTTGCCCTCGAATATCGCGTTTCCGACAGGTTGTCGTTCGTAGCCCAGTATGAGCAGGCCTCGACGAGAAAACTGAGTGCGCGCAACAACAACTTCAATTTTGAGATTCGATTCAGGAAGAGATTTTGATCCCAGGCGTAAGCAAGCAGTGGTTGTCATTGGTGGAAGCTGAAGGCCGAATGCAGCACGTGATGGTTGAGAATCAGCGCAGGGCAGGCTTCCACTTTGGTTTGCTCATACTGGCAGCGGTGATTCAGTTGCTGGCTGTCGGATTCTGTTTTGCCAAACCGGCAAGCGTCCGTATGGAGGAATACGAAGGACGCCAAATTTCCTCGATCGAAATCGTCTTCGAAGGTTCGCCGGCAGATCCAGCGGCACAAACAGAATTTCAGTCACTACTAAAGGTCGCACCAAACACAGGGTTTTCTGCCGTGAGAATTCGCGACTCGCTGCAAGCGCTGTTCGATTCAAATCGAGTGGCAAATGCTCGTGTCGAAGTAGTTGAAGAAAGTCCGGCGAAAACAGGGCCTGTGAAGTTGCGGTTCATCATCCAACGGCAAGTACAGATTGCGGGCGTTCGGCTGGATCTTGGACCAGTTACCGGAGCGCCAATCTCCACAGACGAACTGCGCGCGCGCCTTAACCTGATCCAACCCGGTACGCGTTTATCAAAACAGATCGTTCTAAGGAACACGGATGAAATCCTCATTTACTTGCGAGATCGTGGATATTTCAACGCTACTGTGGATGCAAAGGAAGAACGGGACCCGACTGGTACTCGAGCCACAGTCACGTATCGAATAACACCGGGCGAACAAACTCGCATTTCCACGTTCGACATTGCAATCCAAGGTTTCGACGCCGCGACCGTGCGGTCGCAGCTCACATTACAACCCGGCGCGCCTTTCACTCGCGAAGCACTGGCAACTGACGTCAAACGAATTCGCGATGCAATCATTGCGCTCGGTTTCCTTTCGCCCACACTCGAGGATGCACACGTCGTTCGGGACTCGGAAAAGAACCAGATCAACATTAGTTTAAGTGGCGCAGTTGGTCCGCGCGTCAATGTCGTGGTGCACGGATATGACATCAACGAAAAGAACCAACGCGACCTGCTACCCGTTAAGCGTGAGGGGAATATAGATTATTCCGCCATCGTCGAGGGAGCTCGCCGGTTGCGTAATAAATTGCAAGAACAGGGTTACTTCTTTGTTGAAGTAACGCAGATTTGCACTGTAACTAATCCGCCCGCTGAACTGGGAACGAATGGAACGGACGAAACTTGTCAGAATTTAAACCCAGCCACTCTGAGCGGTCAAACGGTCGAAATTTCCTACCAGCTGGACAAGGGTCGCCGCTTTCATCTGACGGACATTCGCATTACCGGCACTAATAAGTTGACGTTTGCAGACGTCGAGGGAAACCTCAAAAGTCAGAAAGCAAGTGCACTGGGTTTAATTCCCTTCCTCGGATACGGTCACGGCTACACGAGTTTGACGCTCCTGGAACAGGATCGTCGTACGATAGAGGCGTTGATGAAAGATCTTGGATACCGGCGCGCTCACGTGGATGTACTGCAGGGTGTCTCAATTAACGCCGACAATCTGATCATAACCTTTCAAGTGACCGAGGGACCGTTGACACGTATTGCTGACGTGGAAATCAAAGGTAATCAGATTTACACACAGCAACGCATTCGAGACGAGTTACGGACCGTAAGAGGCGCGCCGTTTTCACGTTCGCAGGCGCGTGCAGATGGAGACCGCGTCCTGCGCTTGTACGCGAGTGAAGGTTATCCGGATGCGTTACTTGATTTTTCGATCGTCGAACTGCCAAAGAAAGGGGACGACGAACAAGTCAAACTCGTTTATGCAATCACGAACGAAGGCGATAAGATCTTCATCAATCAAATCGTCATCAACGGAGTTACGGGAAGCGCCGGCACGCAACAGACGAAACGCGCTGCCATCCTGCGAGCAATACCAATTGCCGAAGGCGATGTGTTGCGATCCGACCGGCTGTCAGACGCTGAACGTGAACTGTACCTTACGGATGCTTATCGTCAGGTGATTATCCGCACCGAAGCTGCCGGCGAAACTGTGTCAGGTTACAAACGACGCGACGTGATCATCGATGTCGAAGAGAAGAAGGCGCGTGTTATGGATTACGGTGGAGGCTTCTCGACAGACGCGGGAGCCGCCGGGCTGTTTGAGATCAGCAACGTGAATCTCATGAACAAGCTGCGGCAAGGAGCCATTCGGCTGCGCGTCAGCCAACGACAACAGTTGTTGCGATTTGAATATCTGGACCCACGTTTTGCGCGCTACAGGAAAAATCAGTTTGCGCCACTGGCTGTTTCTGTCGAGTACCTACGGGATTCGACCATTACAAGATTTTTCCGCTCTGCGATTGACCGCGGTACGTTCGGCATCGTTCAGCGTCTAGACGAAAAGGGAAATGCTGTCGACGAATTTGGTGTTCGCGTGAATGAACCCACTATTAACAGGTTTACCGCGGCCGTCGAAACGCAACGAGTTTTGGACGAAAAGTCGCGCACAATCGTTTTTGGCCGCTACAGTTATGAGGACGTTCGTCTTTTCAATCTGCAGAGTCTGGTAGTTAAGCCTGTTCTGCAACCTGATCGGGCGGTGCGACTGTCGCGCTTTGGGGCGTCGCTTGTGCGCGACACTCGCGAACGTTGCGAGCGTGGTTTGGTGGGAGCCGATCGTCGGGAGGCAGGTAATGAGCGCGCGGGCGGACCAGGTGAAGTCTGCAGATATAATCAGATCGATGCTACACGAGGCGATTTCTTGAGTATCGATTATGCGATAGCCCTGCGGCAGCTCGGGGGGAACCTTTCATTCAATCGCTTTCAGGCGACCTATCGCCGTTACTACAAACTCAACAGCTTTCGCAACACGGTGTTGGCCGCAAACCTGACACTTGGTCTCGCGAATTTATTCAATCCTCGAGATCGCGATGGCAATGGTACGATCGATGAAATAGACCGCACGTTACCGATAAGCGAGCGGTTCTTTTCTGGTGGCTCAACAACCCTGCGCGGTTTTAACTTTGAAGAAGCGGGGCCACGTCAGGTCATAATCCCAGAAGGTCCATTTCGCGATCAAAATAAGAAAATCGTATTTCTGAACCCATTCACTGTGCCCGTTGGTGGCAACGCGCTGGCGATCGTAAACCTTGAGGCCCGCATCCCATTGACCCGGACGTTCCAGGCGGTACCATTCTATGATGGTGGCAATGTGTTTCGACGAGTCGGAGATCTTTTTGGAAAAAAGGAAAACACTCCTCCGCCGGGCGATCTCATGGCCGCGATTACAGCAGCGAATTTGCGGGCTCACTGGACCAATACCGTCGGACTCGGCTTTAGAATCCAAACACCGTTTGGCGGCGCTCTCGCAATCGACTATGGTTTTTTATTGAATCCGCCAGAGTTCTTAATACCGCAGCGCGGCCCAGGTAATCTGTTTGACGGCACGCCGGCCGTGTTTCGATTGGGGCGGGGTCACTTGCATTTCAGGATAACGCAAACGTTCTGAGGCTGAACATGAATTTGTCAACGCGCGCCAGCATTAACATCATTAACAGAAATTTTACGGCTGTTTTCCTGATCGTACTCTGTGCGGGATCGAATTTTGGACAACAAGTGGTCGACAAGATGGTGGCAACGGTGAATGCGGGAGTTAGAACCGATTTGATTACCTATTCGGATCTAATCTGGCAACTTGCGCTACAGCCAAACACGCCATTGGATACTCCCAATTCAAACGATTTGAACGCTGCATTGAACCGGGTGATCGATCAACGGCTGATTCTACAGGAGGCAGAAAAGCTGCCTACGATCGCACCAACTGCCAAGGAGATCAGCGATGCGCGGGATGAATTGGCGCGGAATTTCTCGACCCCCGCAGAGTTCCAACAACGTCTGTTGAAAGTTGGATTGACCAGTGAAAAACTGGATCAGATTATCGAGCAGCGTCTCAAGATGGAGAAGTATCTGGATTTTCGTTTTCGCAATTTCGTAGTGATCACGCCGAAAGAGATAGCGGATTACTATCGTGACGTCTATGTACCGCGCCTGCGTGCGCGTTCGCCCGGCCGGATTGTGCCAACGCTTGAGGAAGTAAGAAACCAAATCGAACAGACGCTGACGGAAGACAAGATCAGTTCCGATACAGATGCATTTCTGGACAGTGCACGCGAGCGCGCAGAAATTGTGACACTGAATCCGACATAAAGGGATCCTCGTTGCGTAGTCAGTTAACCGCAGGTATTGATTCATCTGCTGACGACCACAGCGGGCAACTGAAACTGACTGCGCATCACTGACAGCACCCAGGTATTTCAGATGGTGAGAGGTAAGCAACAACGCCCATCGATAGCTTTGGCTCTTTCGGGAGGTGCGGCCCGGGGAATCGCGCATGTTGGCGTATTGCGTGCGCTCGCGGAAAACAAGATTCCCATCGATTACATAGCCGGCACTTCCGCCGGGTCCATTGTTGGCGGAGCTCTGGCGTCAGGCATGTCTATCGATGAAATTGAAAACCTTGGTTTGAGTCTTCGCTGGCGGGACATTGGCCGCTTGACAATGTCACGTCAGGGCGTACAAACGAATGAACGGTTGGAGCAGTTGTTGCGTAGCCGGATGCCCGTTACTCGTTTTGAAGATTTGCCAACTCCCTTTGCCGCCGTTGCTACAGATTTACATTCCGGCGCTCCAGTGATCATGCGCGACGAAGGCGACGTTCCATTCGCGATTCGCGCGAGCTGCGCGATACCCGGGTGGTATGTTCCTGTTGCTGATCGTGAAGGAAGGCTGTTGGTTGACGGTGGACTTGTAGCAATAATTCCAACTTCGGTCGCACGTTCATTAGGCGCTGATCTGGTCATTGCAGTTGACGTTAATGCGGAAGGTGCGACGTTTCTAACTCCGCCGCAGTCCTTGATCGGAATTGTTCTGCAATCGATGTTGGTAGTGCAGCGCACAGTGACGTCTTACGAATTGGCCGCGGCAGATCTAGTTGTACAGCCACTCGTCGGTCATATTCGCTGGGACGAAGTTGCCCGTGCAAAAGAATTAATTGCAGCCGGTTACGAAGCGGGCCTACTGAGCATTCCGAAAATTTTGCGACTTCTCGAAGATGCATCTGAACCACCGCGTAAATGGTTCCAACTTCGAAGTCGAAGGAGGCCTTTGGCCAAAGGACCGCTGAGTTTGCCTACCTGACGCGCTGTACGGCGGGAGCGTTGGCAACTGCTGCTGCATAATTTGCGACAAGTAATGGTACTCCGTGACGATCAACTGTTTTGGAGTTTTCCAACTGCTGGATACAACAATGAAAATTCCCTTTCTACTCGCGCTTATCTTCACTGCATCAATCTGCCATGCTCAAAATCCTCCGGCAATGCAGAAGCAGAAACAGGTGCTCTTCGATTTCCGAACTACTCGCCGAAATGCGCAGCCGAAGATTCCGCTAGCCACGCAGAAATCTATCTTGTCGCAAGTGTTCCCTAAATATCTGACCGACGACAACAAGTGCAATAGCCAACTCGATATGAGCGGCTTCAGTGATCCCTTGAAGGCGGCACGAACTGCGGGCCAGATAGTCCCAATCGTTAGTGACATTGCGTCCGGAAGTTTCACCGCAGCCGGTCAAACCCAGACCGCGTATCTGATTTCCGTCAACGAGTGTTTCGCTTCGCACGCAGATAACTATGGAACGCAGCGGATCGCAATTTTCTCGGGACAAAGATTGCTCGCGAACATTGATGTCGACTTCAAAAGCAGCATTATTCTGAAAACTGATTTGAACAGCGATGGCGTCAATGAGTTGTTGCTGACCGGCGGAGATCTGCATCAGGGAATCCTCACGGAAATTGCCGCTCTGGTGGAGTTTCAAAACGGACGTATGCGAGTAGTTCAGAATTTCGGCGCCGTTGTTGAAGATTCATGCGGTGCACAAATGTCAGATGGTTCGTCGAAAGTGGCCATTCTTTACCTCTCCGATGTCGAGCCGGGGAAGATGCCACGTTTTAGACAGGAAAATTACGTTTCAGATTGTCGAACGACGAAGCGCTGGCGATTGCTTTCTACAGGAAGGATGCCGGATTGATCCGTCCGATAAGATTTTAGCTTGAGCTTGAAGGTACAGATCTCAAGCTGACACATCGAACGCTCTGTAAAAACGACAAACTGAAAAGTTTGTCCGAGATTTAGGTCAGGAGGAGAAAATGATTTTAGTCCTGGGATCTACTGGTACAACGGGCCGCGAAGTTGCGCGCCAACTGATCGCAAAAGGTCAAACGCCGCGGCTATTTGTGCGTAACCGAGAAAAGGCGGCGGAGTTCATTGGTAACGCCGAGGTTGTAGAAGGCGACTTACGGGATCAGGCGGCTGTGCAGTCAGCGCTCGAAGGGGTGGAAAAAGCTTATCTCGTTTCGGCCGGAGTCGAAGGATTTGAGCTTGAGAAGAAGTTCATCGACGCCGCTCAGCACGCTGGAGTCCGTCACATTGTGAAACTCTCAGTGATTGGTGCTGACAATCCCGTACTAACTTTTTCGCGATGGCACGCGAACGTTGAGAAATACCTGATGGGTTCAGACCTAGCATGGACCATGTTGCGCCCGGGACACTTCGCAACAAACTCCATCATGTTCTGGGCAGATACGATTAAAAAAGAGCAAAAGTTTTACCAACCGACTGGTGATGGTCGTTGGCCGTCGATCGATCCGGCCGACATCGCTTCTGTCGCCGTTAGAGCGCTAACCGCTCCGAACCTTCAGGGTAAGGGGTACACGCTCACTGGTTCGAAGCCGATGAACGGAACGGAATATGCCGAAGTATTATCGGAAGTTCTTGGCAAACGAATCACATTCGTCGATATTCCTCCCGATGTGGCGCAGCAAGGAATGCTAATGACTGGAATGCCTGCAGAATATGTTGAAGGCGTGATGAACCTTATGAGCGGAACACGGGCCGGTAAGGCAGATTTCGTGACTGATACTTTCGAGCAGTTAATGGGACGCAAGCCCACGTCCTTCGACGATTGGGCCCGACGCAACATTGCCGCTTTTCAGTAGTTGTTGTGAGAGAGAAATGCCGCGACCCTGGGGATCGCGGCAAGACGTGTTAGGCACGGGCCTTATCCCAATCGGGCGGATCCTACGCGATAGCCGTCCTGGTATCCTTTCGAAAAACCTGATCGGTACACCTCGGCAAAATTTCCAAACCCTGCATCGTGGTAAAAATGTGAGCGTTGGGGATTGATGCTCTTGGTTTTCTTTCCGTCGTCTTTACCGGTCTTAAAACCGTCTTTATATCCCTGATTTAGGGCGTCTTCACCGTTATCAAAAACATACTGACGATAATAACTCCCGTAAGGAGACCACGGATCGTACCCCCAGCCAAAAGGCGATCCCCACCAGTGGCGATAACCAAACGGCCGGTAAATTCGATAGGTCGGGACGATTATTACTCTGCGGCGTCCCTGGGCCTGGCCGTTGTTGGGTGAGATAAAGACAACCCCCGCCAGCATGAGCACCGCCAGAACAAGGCCCCCGAGCCGCTTCAGATACTTTCCTGTCATTGAAATACCTCCTTGAACTATCTGTTTGACGCATTTAGCGGCACGTCGGTTGTTTTGGGAGGGAATGAGCTTTGGCTGGTGTAAACCAGCTGTCTCAGGCGTTTCTTTTTTTGGCCCCGGGCTTGTGCTGTCGTACTTAAGAGTAGACACACAACTCGCTGCGCGCTTCAACAACGCGCTCTCACGCTGGAGTGCCAGGGCGGCATCTGTTAGCGGCCAGCGTTTATTTCGAGCGCGGTGAAACCGCATTTCACCTGAACGCGTTGTCATCAGCGGAGGGCCCATAGATCGCGGGTACCTTGGCCCCCAGGAGGCGTAAATAGACAGTCATCTGTCCGCGATGATGCGCCCAGTGGTTGATGGTGTCTTGAATCATCATATAACGCGGTGCTTCCATCACAACCTGCCCTCGCGCCAACAATCTCCATGGCGTGAGGAGATGATCCTCGTCGGTTGTTTGAAGAGCGGCCCGGGCGTCCGCTGCACTCTTGTCCAGCGCCTCGATCAACTCACCCCTTGTCTCTAATCGTTTGTGCTCAAAAGCTGGTTTATCAACAGGTGCGACATCGAGTTGATCCTGTTTGATTTGCATGGAAAGCCACGTCGGAATGGTTGCGACCATATTTGCAAGGTAGCCGAAGATCATCGACTTATCGTGCGGCTTCCAATCGTATTTCCCTTCCGGAACTTGTTCCAAAACTCGTCTCGAACGCTCGACTTCGCCGTCAAGCTCTTTTGACAGAAACTCAGTTAATTTCATTCAAAAGCTCCTTGTGTTTTTGTGAAATCATACCCTCTGCAGGTGTGCCAAACCAACCCGACCTCCGACGCGAGATAACTACCATCTGCTTGTATGATGCGCGTTCGCGGGATTCGCATAATTGAAGATTGGAATGGGTTTCGTCAGGACCAGGTCGAAGCCGACGGAAGGATTGTGATACGCGCTGAGTAAACCGTTACAACAGCTACTTTTCAGAATTCGATCGCTATTGTTCATTTATAAGCACAAAGAGATTAAGAAGCACTGAAGCGCTCGCAGGGGGCAAACACATTGTCGCCGAGATACAGCACAAGACTGTCAGCTGCTGCTGTAGCCGGTCGGGGACGTGTTTTACAAAGCGCTGGAGAGAGTTACCAGCCGCTAACGCTTCTTTGCTGTAATCTGCGAGGGATAGATCCGTCTCATGTCAATCGAGATCATTTCGGTGCCCGGTCCTCGTCGGCGCGCGTCTGAATTGGCGACCGTATCTTTGAGAGCAATCCTTTTCCGTTTGCGCGATCATCTCGCCTTTCGGGCCGCAGTTTGTTTGCTTGTGGTTGGCCTTGTTGTAGGCGTCGACACGCTGCTACGTTCCTACCGGTATTATTCTTCCATCATCGACGCTCGTTTAGCGACCGGATATTTAACGGCTCGCCCTGGTCTTTATGCAGCCCCGCGCGTGCTGCAACCTAATCAGCGAATGACCGTCGATGAGCTGCAAGCAATTCTTCGACGTGCGGGGTATGTGGAGAGCGTTACCAGCAAGGCCACAAACGGAACTTTCGCTAGAACCGGAAACACCATTGAGATCACGCCGAACGTTTCGTTAGTTGAGGAACCTGGCGTCGTGCGTATCAAAGTCGAAGGCTTTAGCATCAGCAGTTTGGAGCTTGATGAACAACCCATCGACTCTTTTACGTTGCAGCCGGAGATTCTGTCGAACGATCCCTCGACTAAATCGGGTGAACACGAGACCCTCACCTATGGCGAAATTCCGCCTGTTCTCGTTCATGCGATTCTTTCAATAGAAGACCAGCGGTTCTTCCAACATAGTGGCATTGATTTGAATGGACTGGGTCGTGCGCTGTTCCGGAACCTCGTTGAAGAGCATTGGGAGCAGGGTGGCTCGACGATAACACAGCAGCTCGTGAAGAACACGTATTTGACTCCTGAAAGGACATTTCGACGGAAATATGCAGAAGCGATGTTGGCAGTTTCACTTGAACGCCGGTTGTCGAAAAAGGAGATCTTCGCACTCTATTGCAACGAGATTTATCTGGGCCAACGGGGTGCAGTGGCCATACGTGGAGTAAAACAAGCAGCACGGATGTTGTTTGCTCGCGACCTCAAGGATCTTACGTTACCGCAAGCCGCTACCATCGCAGGCATGATTCAGGGGCCAGCGAGGTATTCGCCTCAGCGTCGTCCTGAACAGGCCGCCGGCCGACGCAATCTCGTTTTGGATGCGATGCAACGTGACAGTTGGATATCCAAGCGCGAGGCAGAAGCTGCAGAGAAAGAGCAGTTGTGTGTTCTGCCGTTGTCCGAATCTGAACGAACCGTCGCACCATATTTTGTCGATTATGTAAACCGAGTCGCTGAGGCCGAACTCGACACGTCGGGTGCGACTGACCGGATCTACACCACTGTCGATTTAGAGTTGCAGCAGTTTGCTGAAGATTCGCTGAAGCATCAACTGGACCGGCTTGATCGACTGTACGAGAACCGCGGCGCACAGCCACAAGCCGCACTCGTTGCTTTGGACCCAAAAACCGGGAATGTCCTGGCCATGGTTGGTGGTCGAAACTATGCCGAATCACAACTGAACCGTGCGACAGACGCGCGCCGGCAGCCAGGTTCGATTTTCAAGCCGTTCGTATACGCGGCAGCATTGGAAGACGGCATGTCTGAAGTGCAGTCGTTTGCGGATACGCCAAGAGAATTCGTCTACGACCACAATCAAGTCTATCGTCCTGCAAACTTTGGTGGCGGTTATTCGATGAGTTACGTCACGATGCGCACGGGATTGGTGAAGTCTCTCAACGTGGTGACAGTTGATGTGGCAATGCAGACAGGTCTCGCGCGTATTGCCAATTTGGCGGAGCGGTTTGGATTACCCAAGCCACAACGGTATCCGTCATTGGCATTAGGAACTAGCGAAGCGACGCCGCTGCAAATGGCAGCGGCGTATGGAGCGTTTGTTAATGACGGCAGGCGAGTGCAACCGAGAGTGATAACCAGCATCGGTACACCGCCCGGAACTCATCGCCTGGAAGGAGAAGCAGACCAGGTAATAAAGCCGACCACGGCTTACATGGTAACGAATATGCTGTCTGCCGTGATTGAACGCGGCACTGCACGCGCGGCGCGACGTGCGGTGAAGGGAGTTGCGATCGCCGGGAAAACCGGCACATCGCGCGATGGATGGTTTGTGGGGTACACACCGAATCTCGTTTGCGCTGTTTGGATCGGATTCGACGACAATCAGCAACTCGGCTTGACTGGTGCGGAAGCGGCTTTGCCGGCGTGGGCCGAGTTTATGCAGAATGCGGTTGCGTATCAGCCAAATTTGGGTGGTAGCAATTTCGAATGTCCGGAAGGAATCAATTTTGTCGAAATAGATACCGATACTGGACTGCTGTCGACGTTGAGCTGCCCGAACAGAGAATTGATCGCAGTGACGGAGCGAGCCGGGCCAAACCTTGAGTGCTACTTTCACGGCAACTTACCGGCACCAACGAGCCCGTTTGGAGAGGAAACTGAAACTGCCGTTGAGACAATAAGAAGCAAACAACCACGCGCTGTCCCACAATCCGCACTGCAATTGACCGCGTTCAGTCGATCGACCAGAGTCGACGTAGACATGCGTGGTCGCAAAACGCTCGTGAATGAGATGAGGTGAGTAATCTCCCTCAATCGCGGTGTGTCACCGTTCCAGTACTACCTGTGCAATTGCATGCTGCGATGTGTGCGAAATAGAAAGATGCGTCGCGCTTGCACCAAACTTGGTAAATAGCTCCATGACTTGCCCGTAAAAAATTAGATACGGCGCGCCACTATCACGTGCAGCAATCTCCAGGTCCTGCCAGCTAATGCCACCACGCCAGCCGGTTTGCAGTGCTTTAAGTGCAGCTTCTTTCGCAGCGAAACGAGCGGCATAATGTTGAGCCGCAACGGCGCCACGACTATCACAATAGCTTCGTTCGGCGGCAGTGAACACTCGATCCGCGAATCTTGGCGTGCGCAACAGCACTTCGCGAATTCGCGCAACTTCGATAATGTCTATACCAATGGAAATAATCACAAGCGATGAACAGTTGGCCCGGTCTGGCTTCTATTGGCGTGAAATTGATAGCGTCCGCGCCCTGGTGTGCGAGCCATTAGAGCATGCCGGTTTTATCAATGGCTTCTCCACACGCGGCGGAGGAGTTAGTGCAATGCCCGAACACGCGTTGAGTCTCGCCGGATTTAATGAAGATACGGCAGAGAACATTCTGGAGAATCGGCGCCGGTTTCTCAAGCTTTTTCGGGGCGAATGGGTGCTGGCAGGCTGTTGGCAGGTGCACGGCTCGGATGTACGCCTCGTGCCGGATGTAGCCACTGCGAAGCCGGCTGAAGATAAATACGGTGATACGATTTACTGTGACGCAATCGTCAGTGATTCCATTGGTGTCCTCGCCGGTGTAAAGACCGCTGACTGCGTCCCGATACTTCTAGGTGATGCTGCAACAGGGGCATTTGCTGCGGTCCATGCGGGTTGGCGCGGGACGGTGGCAGGCGTGGTGACGGCTGCGCTCAAACGACTACAGGTTGAGTATCAGTCCGGACCAGAGAACGTGATTGCTGCAATTGGTCCAGCCGCAGCATCATGCTGTTATGAAGTGGGCGAAGAGGTGATTGATGCGTTTGTGCGCCGTTCTGCGAATGCAGACTCGCTGTTCGAGCCAACTCGACCGGGTCATGCGAAACTGGATCTGTTTCGTGCGAATCGTCAACAATTGGTGTCAGCGGGTGTCAAGGATAAGAGGATATTCATCACACCCTATTGCACCATGTGTCGCACCGATCTTTTTTTTTCTTATCGACGAGAAAAACACATGCAGGGAAAAGTTGGTCGAATGATGGCGGTGATAGGAAGGCAGTAATTTGCTTGAACGGCTTTGAACGGCGGTTAACTAGACCAGGGTACATACTGTAGCGGCATCAAGGGATATTCGCAAGGGCTCGGAAGACGGAGCAGACCAGCGCTACTGAAGATTTACCCAAACGCTCACATCCCGCGTCACAGGTGGAAAACAGGCCTCGTCGTTGCAAGCCTGGAAACGCAATTTCCCCTTTATTTCTGCTGAGCCTCCGCCGAAGCTCGGCGTTAGGGCGATTCGAAAACGCAGTACAGCTCGGCCTTCATACACCGCCACGGCGGATTTCGAGAACTTCAACTTAACAACCCGTGCCCTGGGATAGCTAACTGGTCCAATTCTAACGCCTGAGGGAGCGGTCAATTCCAACTTAGTTGCTACCAGAAATTTGTCTAACGGCCGACTTGATTGAATGTGTAACCCGGAAGGGATTTCGATTACCACCGAGCCCCGCGTCGCACCGCCACGTTTGATCTTGTCAGGACTTGCATCGCCGCTTACTTTCACATCAGCGGCCGATTGCCCGAATGCTCCTGAGCAAAAAAATATTGTGCAAAGAAGCACCAATAGTAACTGTAATCGTCGTATAGAAAACATTCCTCTTTGGCTCCGATCAACCGATAGCGTACGTCAACGTATCTTGACGAGCTGCTAGCTGTCCGCATGCAGCATAGATATCGCGACCTCGGGGTCGTCGCACGTAAGTGTGGATGCCCTTTGATTCCAAAATTGTCTGAAACTCTTCGATAGTTTCTTCCGGCGATGGTCTATAGGGCAACGGATCCGCTGGGTTATGTGGAATTAAATTAACTTTAGCTTTCAGTGCGTGTCGATTCAACAAATTCGCCAACTGACGCGCCTGCCCGGGCGAATCGTTGATTCCATCGAGCATTACATACTCAAAAGTAAATCTTTCATTGGGCCTAAGTGTCTTTTCAAACTCCTTGCAGGCAGTCAGCAATTCTGCAAGGGGCCATTTTTTGTTGATTGGCATAAGTTCGTTCCGCAAGTCGTTCGTAGGCGCGGCCAATGAAATTGCAAGGTGTGGTCGATCGTGCACTTTTGCCATATCCAGGATGCGTGGTACGACCCCCGCTGTTGAAACAGTTACGCGGTTAGGAACGATATGCAATCCCGCAGAATTGCTCATGATGCGCAACGCTTTCATCAATTCGTCGAAGTTCAAGAACGGTTCGCCGGCGCCCATGGCAACGAGGTTAGTCCCTCGCGGCGGGCGTACACCGACGCCGTATGCGTCATTAAGTGCAATGATGACCTGTTCTACGATCTCTCCAGCAGTTAGCGAGCGAAGCAAGCCAAGCTGAGCCGTCAGGCAAAACGTGCACTGCAAGGGACATCCTGATTGCGAGGAAAAGCAAATTGTGTCGCGGCGTTCCTCAGGAATAAAGACCGTTTCGACCGGACGACTGTCTGTAGTTTTCAGCAGGTATCGTCGGGTTGCGTCGGACGAAACATAACGCGATTCAATCGTGAGGGTTGCAGCGCGAGCAGATTCGGCGAGTCGCTCTCGTAATGCTTTGGGAAGATCTGTCATCCCTTCAAAGTCGCGCACACGACGATGCTGGACTGCCGAAAAAATTTGTCTTCCGCGGTAGCTGCGTTCGCCAAGATCCTCAACAAATGAGACAACCTCGTCTTCAGAAAGGCCTGATAAATTGATTTCCCGCATTGAGAGCATTCTAACATTGCATTGTTTGCCGTCCGAATTCAGCATCCAACGGCCGAGAGGTATCGTGTCACGCATCACGCTCATAGCTAACATGGTGCGCCCGTGCCGCCGTCACCAAAAGCGTGGACGCGGATTGAAGGAACTAACTAGTAACGTTAGGCACGACGGCGCAAGATTGTGGCCAACAGTCATCGCATACAGCATCTGGGCTATAATTGGTCTATGTCATCAGTTGCGAACGTTGAGAGGAAAATCAGGCGGGTTGAAGGGTTTCGCGTTCGCATCCTGCATCTGACTGGCGCCGACGTGCGTGGCGATCGTGGAGGGCTACCGCAGTACAGTTACCATCGCGCGGCTGACAGCGACATCACAGTCGAGGCTTGGAAGGAGATGCGGTTTCGTGCGTCTTATCCTGGCTTCGAAATAGACGTGATCGATCGTCGAGGAAATTCTGTTCAGGGTAATACCAAACTGGAAACCGCACGCCTGAAGAATCGCTAAAACGGCCGGAAAGGTACGACTGGAAAACGACGGCCAGGGCGAGATACTAAACGACGTCGAGGGTGAAAGTTCGAAATACTTGCAAAGCGAAATGCTGGAGTCCTGTGGCTTCAACACTCCGTGTCGCGCACCATCATGTCGAGATGCATAAAACGGCTGTGTGGAATGGGTGGCCACCGACCTATTGTGCGACTGTAAATTTTTGTGACGGCGCTAACGTCTGCCCGGAAACGCGGTCTTTGATGCGAACGGCTATTTCATATTCGCCCGCCGCCAGTGTACGCGTGTCGATCAAACGAGCAAGTGTCAACCGTTGACCAGAGTCGCTCATACCTTTCCAGTCTTCCGCTTGTTTGCCCAATTCTTTGCCGTCTTTCAAGAGTGAGTATTCAACATCGACGGACGGTCTCAAAGTTGTTTGGTCGATTCCCGCGTTGTAGATTTGCAAGTAAACGCCGACCGGTTGCCCGCGTTTATAAACGCCTGAGACATTTGGAATCACTTTCGTTGTTCCGATCACGAATTGGCCCACCGCAGGCTGGTCTGCTACGCTTTCAAGTTTGGCTGCAAGCACCATGGTGGAAGTGGAAAGCTTCTCCTGATCGTACCTCGGAACAGTGAAACCAAGATGCTTTATGCCCGTTGCGCCGGAGCTAACGTCACGTACGATGACGTCGACCTTGTAAGTTCCAGGTGGCAACGGCACAGCTTTCTGATAAGCGGATTTGCGATCCTTTGCTTCGCTCAGCTCTTCAGCCGTTGCTGTTGTAATTACGGGGTCTTCGAAAACACTAACACGACGGCCAGCTACTGAGGTAATACGACCGAAAATGTTCATGCGGGCCTCTTGCAATCCGCCACTATCGGAAAAAACAAGATCCTTATTTTCCGCCTGGATAGTGAATGCAGTAATCACTCGCTCGTCTGACTGTCTGAAGAAATCAACTCGGATGTCGAAACTAAGTGGGTTCTCTTCAACGACGCCCGTGTTCACTGCGGAAGCGAGATCGTTGAATTTTACCTGTGGTGGTCGACTTAAATCAGCAAGTAATTGCAGTCGGGAGAAGGGGCTGTCTTGTTCGCGTTGATATGCCGGGTTGCCGACTCCGCCAAAACTGGACACGCGATCCGATTTGTCGGCCAAACCCAGTTGCTCAGAAAGCGTCAAACCAGCGCCGGGAACCATCAGTAGCGCATCTTTCTCGTTCGGGTTACGAGCGATTCTATATTCGCCGCTGCCGGTGGGATCTACAAATTCGATTTCAACGCCGGAACCGACGCCTGCCAGATAGCGATAAAACCAGATCTCGAATGGATAAGTGGTTGTTGAACCGCCGCCTTCGTAGCTCGGACGCTCGTAAGGGCCTCCCATCGGGTGTGTTTCGCGTTCGTCCGGCTTTCCGTACATGATCCAGATGCGGCCGCGATCCGTTTTCCAACCTGGAATGCCAGAACTGAAATGTTCGTTGGCGTAGGCAATCCGTTCGTAATACTCTTCCTTGAATTCGTTTTCGTCCGTATCCGGATCGGGATCGCGGCGGCGCCAGAATTCCTCTATGAACCGTTCGCGCTCGTCATCTGTCGCCAGCTTCTTGAATGCTTTTCGCTCTTCGTCTGTGATGATGTAAGTAACGTCTTTGTCGAGCCAATCTTTATATGCCTTCTTGAGTTCCGGCTTCACATTCCGAGGCTTATTTGAGGGGTCCTGGGCTTCCTGGGAGAACACCTGCGGCAAAAACGCAAGCGACAGGGCGAAAGAAATAACCAGGCGGAAAACGACTTTCTGTGAAGACATGGAAAAACTCCTGAAAATTTAGACGAATTCGGCTGACACGGATAAGACTCGATACGGTAGAAGACTTGAAATTCTAAGCGCCCGTTTAGAACACAGTCAAGATGCGCCGCTGGCGTTAAAAAGTTGCCCCCCGCCGGTGTTGCACAAAAAGTGAACCGGCAAATCGATGCTTCAGATCTCCCCAAGCTTCAGCTAGCGGTTCTTGGTTTCCCAAAGATCCACGCTACGAAAATCGATACAACATACAGCGCTAGCATGGGAGCGGCAAACAGCAGCATGTTAGGAATGTCGTTTGTTGGAGACAGAACAGCTGCGGCAATTAGAATAACGATTAAGGACGTCCGCCAGATGCGAATTAGAAACCTTGCGGTTACCAGGCCTATTCTCGCCAGAACATAAGTGATAGCCGGCATTTGAAAGACTATGCCCATCCCTAACATGACAATGATTATAAAGTCGAAGTAATCATCAGCTTTCAGAAGTAACCTAAAATCCGAGCCGAGACCGAGCAGGTATTTGGCGGCCGGCGGAAAGATTACGTAATAAGCGAACGCTGCTCCGATTACGAAAGATATCGAAGACAACGCTATGAATGGAGTAACGTAGGCTCGTTCGTGTGGGTATAACCCTGGTGCCACAAATGCCCAGATCTGCCACAGTAGGAACGGTACCGAGACCGCCACAGCTGCATAAAGAGATACCTTCACATAAAGCGAGAACGGTTCCAGCGCGGTGGTGACAATAAGCTTGTCGTTGATACCCGAAAACGCCTGAGCTGAGCTACTAAGATCAACAGGTAATCGAACGCCTTTCGGGATCACCGTGCTGCCCGCATAGAGCGCCTCATCAGTGAACAACCCGAGTTGTCCCTGCGTGTCTTTCACAACACGTGCCGTTACCGATGCGCCACCAGGAATAAGGCTCGTACCCAGCTTCGTCTCTTCGGAAAATACGAACCGTCCGGAATCGTTCTCTTTGAGACTGCTAAGCGAGAGGATTGTCTCGTTTCCAGCTAATCCTGCTATGGGGACCTGACGTCGTTGTGCTTCCGCGAGTGCGTGCTCAACCGGTGCGGCGAGAAAACTATAGATTCTATCTGAAAAGAACCAACAAACACTTGCCGCAATGAATACAAAGAGAATCGATCTGATTAGACGACGACGGAGCTCATCGAGGTGCTCGAGGAACGACATCTGGCCGCCAAGTTCCTCTTCATCTGACCTACCGTTTGAAAGTGCTCTTAGAAAAGCTGACATGTGGGCGCTATAACCAATCGTGCTTCGGTGGCGCTTCTGCCGGAGCGGTTTTTCTATCAGCGCCATCAGAGGTTGGTTCTGTATTGAATTGCGGTGCTCGCGCAATCGAATGCTCGGCGTTGGTTGGTTCTACCCATCCGGCTTCGGAGGATGAGGGGACGCCAGCGTTGGTTGTATCAGTGAGCATTGTATTTTCGCCCGGTTCAATGCGAGTGGATTCAAGCGCAACCTCTCTTTCCCACGTGCGTTTGAAGTCTTCTGAGGCTTTGCGAAACTCCGCAAGACTCTTACCCATTTGCCTGGCTAGCTGCGGCAGCTTCCGGGGTCCAAAAAAGATTAGCGCGATCACCAGAATGAAGAGCAGTTCGGTGCTGCCTAATGAATCAAGGATTAATGCAAACACGTGGCATCCTCAAAGGCCTGAGATATTCTCTGCTGCGAGTAAATGCGTTCGTTTGGCCTTCAACTGGATTGTAGCGCGTCAAGTGACTAAAGCAGAAGCAGCAGGCCCTCAAAAAACGGTGTAGACCTGAGTTTGCTTGACAGTATCTGACATCCTGGCAAACCATCGCCTATCAGCATCGAGGATTATTGGGCATGTCGAATGAGCCAGTTTCATATCAGCCGGAGGCAACGCTGAGTGAGTTTGCGTCAGTTGCTGATGCCATCGCAGGCACAACGAAAAAGCTCGAAAAGGCAGCGCTCCTTCGTGATTATTTCTCACACTTGAATGATGCCGACCTCGCTCGTGCCGCCCGGTATCTTTCGGGTCAACGATTTGCATCCAGTGACGCAAGAACAACCAACGTTGGCGGCAGCATTATTGGTGCCGCACTCAGCGAGGCAACTGGATTTTCACCCGACGATATCGTGCCTCGTTATGTCCGGTTAGGCGATCCAGGTGAAGTAGCAGCGGAGATCATCAAGGAAGCCAAGCGAACGCGACAGGGCTCACCCATCACCCTAGTCGAAACCGAATCAGCCGTACATCGACTTAGCGAAACGCGAGGAATAAAAAACAAGACAGCACTGCTTTCCAGTCTCTTGCGGAGAGCTACACCTGAAGAAGCGAAGTACGTCATAAAGTTACTTTCTGGTGATCTAAGAATTGGCTTGCGCGAAGGGCTAGTTGAAGATGCAATCGCCCGGGCTTTCAATCAACCTCTTAACGTCGTTGCTCACGCAAACATGCTGCTTGGCGATGTGGGCGAGACCGCAGTGCGCGCGCGTGCGGGCAATCTCGACAATCTTAGCTTGCGTTTATTTCATCCGCTAAAGTTCATGCTAGCCACTGCCGCCCAGGATCTGTCCGATATCGCGCGCACGATGCCCGCAGAATTTCAGGTTGAAGACAAGTTTGACGGAATCAGGGCGCAGGTACATGTGAACCAGCATCGAGTCGCGATCTACTCGCGAACAATGGACGAAATCACTCACCGTTTTCCGGAGTTGTTGGAGCCATTAAAGAACTTACCAGTGGACGTAATCCTTGATGGCGAAATTGTTCCGACGGATGAGAACTCAATATTACCTTTTAGCGAACTGCAAAAACGTCTGGGCCGAAAAACTGTCGGCAGTCAGTTGATGACTGCAGTTCCGGTTACTTTCATAGCCTACGATGTTCTTTATGCCGCTGCCGAAGTATTGATTCAGCGAAGTCTCACTGACCGTCGCCGGGTGCTTGAAAACTTAATCCCTGTAGTTGGCACGGTCCGTCTGTCAGCAGCAAAGACTTTTTCCGAGGTTGCCGCACTCGATGATGAGTTTGCTGCAGCACGACAGCGCGGAAACGAAGGATTAATGATCAAAAATCCGCTGGCGCCTTATAGCCCGGGTAAACGAGGACGTGAGTGGCTGAAGTTGAAGCGCGCAATTGCTACGCTGGATGTTGTTGTGACTGCTGTGGAGGTCGGACATGGGAAACGACGTCACCTGCTGTCAGACTACACCTTTGCAGTTCGCCGCTCTGTAGAAAACAACGAACTACTAAACATCGGCAAAGCCTATTCGGGATTAACGGATGCCGAGCTGGCAGAATTAACCAGTTGGTTTCAACAACACACGTTGCGTGAATTCGGACATGGCCGCGTTCGCCTGGTTGAGCCGATGGTTGTTATTGAGGTTACGTTCGATCAGGTGCAGCCGTCGAAGCGACACAAGAGCGGTTACGCTTTGCGGTTTCCTAGAATACTCCGGCTACGTCCCGACAAGAGTCCCGAAGAGATAGACACGCTTGAGACGGTGGAGCGGTTGGTCGATCTCAACGTTACCAGAAGTAAAAAACACGACAATACACCCATATCGCAGCCACCAAATAGCTGAAAAATCAGTGCATTGGTGCTGTATTGCTATTGCTTTAGCTGCGCGCTGGAGTTAGGATGGCCAGCGTCACCGCCTCCCTTGCCGCATTTATTGCATGCGCGGCAAGTCCTGCGCACACAACCAGCAGGACGCGAGTGACCGCGAAAGGCCTAAACCGAAAATAAGTGGTCGTTTCTCTGGGTCTTCAGAGTACCGAGAGGAGCGCTGTCAGCGCGTCGACCAGCAGTGAGTCTGACGATTCGGCAATGTCCATAGTATCCGTGGTCGAACTGTTGGTGGAGCTATCAACATAAACAGCAGACGACGGCGGTGGTGGTTGCACGCAAGCGGGAGTTTGCTGGTCCCCGGCGTAAGCACTAACGCAGAAAGCGGTTACAAATAGCACTGCTAATAGGAAACTTTTGACTGATTTCATTTGATCTTCTCCTCTGACGGTTTAGCAAAGCCTGTAAGGTGAGCGATAAACCAAGTAGACAATTAATGGTGTGATAATATCCCGCGAAAGCGAACGCTTGCAAGGTTCCTTGCGGAAATAAAAACTGGAGCATTTACATGACTTTCCAAACCTCAGCCAGTCAGCAACAAAAAGACGTTACGGCCCCTGCCGCATTGATTGTTCGCTGCCGCCGAGCAAAAGACCTTGAAGAAGCAGGCGAGTTCGACCAGGCCCGTGAGGAAATCCTGCCGTTTTGGCCAACACTCGGCCAGCGGCCTGACATTTCAGGCCTCACAACACCCGAGAAGGCTGAGCTGTTGTTGCGTGCGGGAACGCTTACTGGCTGGTTGGGAAGTGCAAGGCAATTGCCAGGTGCGCAAGAGATCGCAAAGGACCTACTCAGTGAGAGCGCGGCGACTTTTGGGCACATTGGCCGAAACGAAAAGGTTGCCGAAGCTATGGTCGACCTCGCCACTTGTTACTTGCGTGAGGGCGGATTAGATGAAGCTCGGGTCACGCTTCAGCACGCATTGGATACTGTTGCTGACCTCGCAGACAGTGAACAGCGGCTGCGCGCGCTCGTGAACAGCGCAATAGTCGAACAGGTAGCAACGCATTACGATGAGGCGCTCCGGATCTACCGTAGTGCTGCTTCTCTTTTTGACAGGAGTTCAAATGACTCATTGAAGGGTAAGTTTCACAACTCGTACGCCCTGTTCCTGAAAAGTCTTGGCCTGTCGCAGGAACGTGAGGATTACATCGATCAGGCGCTCCTGGAATTCGAAGCTGCGCGGTTCCATTTTGAAGAAGCGGGTCACAACCGATTTCGCGCGCGTGTCGAAAACAACGAAGGGTTTTTGTTCGCCAGCCTTGGAAAATTCTCTGAAGCCCACGAACATCTGAATCGTGCTCGCGCATTGCATCAGAGCATGGGTGATCGTGGCGGCGTTGCGGGTGCCGACGATACTCGAGCTCAGACGCTGTTGTTGGAAGGGAAAGTTCATGAGGCTGAGAAGATTGCCCGGGTGGCAGTAAGGTCCCTCAGTGACGGCGGCGAACAGTCGACTCTTGCTGAGGCCCTTACGACACATGGCAAGGCGCTAGCGAGACTGAAACAGGCGAACCAAGCGCGAAAGCAGTTGGACCATGCAATTGAAGTAGCCCAACATGCGGGCGACCCGGAATGCGGAGGCACGGCTGCATTAACGGCGATTGAAGAACTTGGATCCGACTTGTCACCCGACACACTCCTTAGCTACTACACCGCTGCCGAAACACTCCTTGCGAATTCGCAACATAGACGGCTCCGCATGCGGCTTGGTGAGTGTGCGCGTCGTCTGCTTAGCTCAAATCTCACTTTACCTGCTTCCCCCGTCCGACAAGACGTGCCGCAGCAAGCGATTGCGGATTGTTCGTTGGAAGCTGCAGTACATCGTTATGAAGCGAACTTGATTCGTCAGGCATTGGAATCGGCTGGCGGAAGCGTGACTCGCGCAGCTCGGATACTCGGAGTAACGCATCAGGGGCTGGCATTTATTCTGAATGGTCGCCACAGCGACTTGTTAACGGCGCGAACACCGGTCAAACGGCGCCGACGAAGCATCATCAAGCATAGGTAAGATTACGAAAGTCGAATTTAGTGGCGCTGCTTCCAACCGGAGGCAGCGCCTTTCGTGTGTTTGTCCTCTAAGGACTTTATTCTTATCATCGCCTGCTAAATTTACCTGTGGAATAACAATATGAAAATTGCTGTCCCCCTGATGCTCCTTCTGCTGGTCGTTGCGACCTTAAACGGCCAAACGTCACGACGCAGGTCCGCTCCTCGACCTGCCCCAAAACGCGCAGCATCAACGCAGCCGACGCCTCAGCCAACGCCGTCTGAGATCAAGGCACCGGACAAGCAATATCCGCCACGTTCCCTCGTTGTAGTAAACGGCCTGACGTTGACGACTGCAGATCTCGATGCGGATCTTCGCCAGCAAGTCGACACGATGGAAAGCGAAATAACAGCAGCGCGGTTAAAAGTGTTGGATTTACAAATCAACACCTTGTTGCTTCAGGCTGAAGCCAGCAAACGTCATCTTACTTCTCAGCAGTTATACGACACAGAGGTAACCAAGCGGATTACAACGCCGACAACAGCAGAAGTGAAGAAACTCGTTGACGAAAATCGTGCTCAGTTTGGAGGCGAAGACGAGAAAGAGTTGAGCGTTTCGGCCACTGCATTTCTTACTTCCCAGCAGGAAGCGAAGCTAACCGACGAACTGGTTCGCAAACTGCGCGCTACAACTCCAGTTGTCATGGGAGTAGATGTAAACGCGCCAAATCTGAATCCCACAAGTGTTGTTGCTACTGTCGGTGGACGCCCAATCCTCGCGGGCGTGATCATCGAACGTCTGAAGCCTATTGCTTACAACATTCGACTCAATGCTTACGAAGCCGCCCGTGCACGAGCGGAGCGCATGGTCGACGACATTTTGCTAATCGGTGAAGCAAATCGTCGTCAGATTGGACCTGAAGAGATCATACGCACGGAAATAAGCGACAAAATTCATCGTCCCACCGAAGCTGACGTCACCAAGTTCTACACAGAGAACAAGGCGCAGATCAATGGCAATCTCGAATCGGTACGAACCGAGCTTGTGACCTATCTACAGGAACAGGACCAGCAGCGGCTCGAAAAGACGCTGTCTGAGAAGTTGCGCAAGACTGCGAAGATCCAGTGGCTAATTTCAGAACCCGAACAACCGGTTCAGTCAATTAGTGTTGATGATGATCCAGCGAGAGGCGACGTTAACGCTCCAATTACAATTGTCGAGTTTACTGATTTTCAATGTCCCGCATGTGCGGCAATGCAGCCGGTTCTGGAAAACGTGCTTAAGAGCTACGGCAATAGGATACGTTTTGTAGTTCGTGATTTTCCGTTAAGCCAGCACGCCAATGCGAAGAGAGCCGCAGAGGCAGCGGATGCTGCCAATGCTCAGGGTAAATTTTTTGAATACACCGCACTGCTGTTTACGCGCCAAAATGCGCTTGACGTGGCATCATTGAAGAAATACGCGACAGAGTTGGGACTTAACCGTGCGCGCTTCGATGCGGAACTGGACGGCGGGATGTATGCGGCTGAGGTAAGGCATGATGTTGAAGATGCGGAGATTTATGGCGTTCAGAGCACGCCCACGATTTTTATCAACGGTGTGATGTTGCGGACATTGAGTGCCGAAGGAGTTCGGGCAGCCATTGAGCGTGCCGCGGCTGCGAGGGCCGCGGCAACGCCAAGGTAGCTCACGATTTTTTCTTTTCAAAGATACTGCAAGCCTGGTAAGCGCCCGATGGATCTATTGCAGTGCGTCCCTCTTCAATATTCTTAATATTACCGTCCCTATCGATTACGAATGTTGCACGTTCGGAGTAACCGCTTTTTTCGTCGAGTAGTCCGTAATCTTTCACGACTTGTCGTTTCCAATCACTCAGCAGGGGAAACTTGACTCCAATCTCCTCTGCAAATTTTCGATTCGCAGCAAAGCTGTCCATGCTAATTCCCAGAACCTGAGTATCTGACTCATCGAATTTGGCGATATCAGACTGATACGCCTGCAATTCCTTCGTTCAACCACCCGTAAACGCAAGTACATAGAACGCCAGTACGACGTTCTTTTTGCCTTTGAAATCGCTGAGCTTTACAGGTTTGCCATTTGTGTCTGTAAGCGTGAACTCCGGTGCGGGCTGGCCGATCTTTAGAAACGTTTTTGGCGCGGCTGGCGCCGCCTGTTGTGTGGTCGGCTTTGTTTTGGATTCCTGCGCCCACGCTCCGAAACTCAGGAGTAGCAGGACCAGCAGCGATATGAGCGCTCGTTTAATCATCAAGATCCTCCTCTGCGAGAAACCGGACCAAATGCCGTTCGACGGCTTGGGGTTTACGTGACTCTTCCGTAAGACTTCCGTCGACAGTCTGACAAAGACACTACATACAAGTCGAGAATCGAAGCATAGCCGCGTCCGATTTGGCTGGCAAGTCGCAATCAAATTTTTCTTGAGTAGATATGGTAGTTTCGTTAAAACCAGAACGTCTGAAGCGATACAAAGATGTCGCTATGCTGCTAATCAAGTATGGCAGGTCGGACCTTGTTAGTCAGTCAGGACTAGACAGCAGCATTGACCTCGATGAGGTCTCTGTGGACACTAATGATGGAGCAGCCAATGATCTTGCAGCGGACCTGGAGAGACTTGGACCAACGTTCATCAAGTTGGGCCAGTTGCTCTCTACACGTGCTGATATCCTACCACCACCTTACCTCGAGAGTCTCTCCCGGCTCCAGGATCAAATCGAGCCGTTTTCTTTTGAAGAAGTCGAGCGGATAGTTTCCAGCGAACTTGGAATCAGGATTTCAAAAGCATTTGCTGATTTCGAACCGCAGCCGTTGGGTGCTGCTTCGTTAGCCCAGGTCCACCGCGCCTATATGCGCGACGGCCGAGCCGTCGTCGTGAAAGTGCAGCGTCCGAATATCCGTGAACAGATAGTGGAAGACCTCGAAGCTTTGAATGAAGTTGCACTGTTTCTTGACAATCATACGGAAGTCGGCCGGCGATATGAATTCGAAAATATGCTGGTCCAATTACGCAAAAGTCTGCTGCGCGAACTGGACTTTCAGATCGAGGCCAACAACCTTATAGCAATCAGACAAAATCTTGCCGAGTTCGAAGATATTGTGATTCCCGAGGCAATCGAAGACTTTACCACCTCCCGAGTACTCACGATGGAATACATCCCGGGAAAGAAAATCACGACGCTGACCCCACTCCGTCTGCTCGAAATCGATGGAGCTGACCTCGCTGATAAATTTTTTCGCGCGTACCTGAAGCAAATTCTTATCGATGGTTTTTTTCATGCCGATCCGCATCCTGGGAACGTGTTTCTGACGGACGATAACCGGATCGCGTTACTCGATCTTGGGATGGTGAGCCGCGTCTCGCACGGATTTCAAGACAATCTATTGCGTCTGCTGTTATCCATCAGTGCAGGTCATGGTGAGGAAGCTGCCGAGACGTCGATCAAGATGGGTGAGCCGAAACAAAACTTCAATCGAGGGGAATTCGTGCGAAGGGTTTCAGACCTCGTGGCCGAGAACACCGATGCGAGCCTCAATCGCTTGAATGCCGGACAGGTTGTGCTTGATATCACGAAAATTTCTGCCGATTGTTGGTTTCGGATGGCGCCTGAATTCACAATGATTGCAAAGGCGCTGTTGAATCTTGACCGAGTTGTTTACACACTTGCGCCAACATTCGATCCAAATGCAGTCATTCGGGAACGCGCGAGCGAGATACTGCAGCGCAATCTCATCAAGAGTGTCGCGCCGGCCAACCTCATGACCGGTTTCGTTGAGGTCAAGGAATTCGTAGAGAAGTTGCCTACACGGGTGAACAAAATCCTTGATGCTGTAGGCAACAACGAACTGGAGCTGAAGGTCGAAACCATTGACGAGAAGATCCTGCTGGAAGGCCTTCAAAAAATCGCCAATCGGATCACCCTTGGACTAGTAGTGGCCGCACTCATTGTTGGTGCCGCCTTGTTAATGCGAGTTGAAACTTCATTCCGCATCTTTGGGTATCCCGGTCTGGCAATGATTTTTTTCATCATCGCTGCTGCCGCCGGTCTACTGCTCGCCTACAATATTCTGTTTTATGATAAGAAAGCTGCTGAAGACGACTAGTTCCCCTTGTAAAATTTCTCCAGGTTAAGCTAACCGGGGCCCGGTGTCTGGCATTGTTTAAAACCTCAAGAATTCCTCAACCTGATTGCAATAAATATAGCGGACAGAAAGGCATGAGGTGTACGAACAACAAATTTGCACATAGTCGCCAAGAGTCCCATGTTCACGCACGACGCGTCTAATACTCCTTTGCAGGCGGCCATCGAACTGATTGCTGAAAAAATTTCGATACCCGCACCAACAGCTGGTTTACTACGTCTGCGGTTGCTTAATCTGCTTCAACGAAGCTTGGAGTCGTGCTCGTCGACGATAATCAGCGGTCGCGCAGGCATGGGGAAAACGACCCTTGCCCGCCAGTTTGCTGAATCTTGTGAGAGGGCTGTTGCCTGGTACAAGGTGGATGCGCCAGACAGCGAATTGCGCATATTCTTCCGGTACCTGGCGGCGTCAATTACTCGCCAACGGCCCCACTTCGGTGATGGCGCGATGCAGTGTTTGTTGCGGAACCCAGGTGCGGACCAGTTTCCGCTACTGGCGGAGGCATTCGTCTTTGAGTTAGAAAAGGAAACAGGCAACCCCCTACTCGTGGTCATCGAAGATCTCCACCTGGTCTGCGACGCCGACTGGTTCGTACCCTTTTTTGGTCGATTACTGCCACTGCTGCCTCCAAATGTGCACTTCCTAATTACTAGTCGCACTATGCCTCCAGCACCTTTGTGGCGTTTGAGATCAAAGCAAGCGCTGTCGGTAATTGACGACGAAATACTTGCGTTCACACGGGAGGAAGCCGTCGGGCTTTTTGAGAGTTACAACCTCACCAGAGAGCAGGCAAGTATTGCACTGGATCACTCGCACGGGCGGGCGGCGGCGCTCACTACTCTCGCAGCTACCCTGCACTTTGTAGAAGCGGAATCGACAGACCACCTGGTGTCGACTGCTCGCAGGCGAGCGGAAGTTGCCTGAGACCGTTCCGCCCAACTGAAGATGTCTGTTACTGCGGACACAGAAATTGGCGCGTCAATTACGCCCGATTACTTGAATTGCGGTGGAAGCCGCGCCTTTCGCTATGCTACCCTGCGGCCAAACGAACGATTTCCGCGGAAGCATAGGCTGATGGCCCCGAAAACCCGCCCAGAAAAGGTGCAGCAACCATCGTCTGTAAAGGCGAGTGTGGCTGTGAATACTCAACCAACCTTCTATCTAAGAACCAAGCTTCTACCACCTCGACCCGCACCTGAATTGCTTTCGCGTCCTCGGTTGTCAGAACGACTTCTGACGAACCTCGCTAATCCCGTAACACTCGTGACCGCAAATGCAGGCTCGGGCAAGACGACACTTGTTGCTGACTTTCTCCGCACGCACAAACGTGACTTTGTTTGGTACCAACTCGACCATACAGATACAGATCCATTGGTATTCCTGGGTTATCTCACTTTCGGAATCCAACAGTTAGTTCCCGATTTTGGCAAAGCAATGTTTCCTTATTTGAAGGAAACTTCCGCTGAACTTGCACAGACGCCTGAACGTGCCGTTGACGTGTTGATAAATGAAGTGCTCGAACAGATCGAACAGCAATTGATTATAGTGCTGGACGATTATCATCACCTGGGAGTTGAGTCGCCTGTCCATTCAATTCTCGATCGCCTTCTTGCCTACTTGCCGGATGTACTACACATCATTTTAGTCTCACGAGAAACGCCGCCGCTTGCATTGGCCCGTCTGAGGACGCAAGCTCCGTTTTCATTAATCGATCGCCAGGATCTACTGTTCACTGATGAAGAAACGCGGCAGTTGTTTCGCAAAGTGTTCGATCTGGAACTAACCCCCGAGCAATTAGCCGAGTATCGCGAACGAACTCACGGATGGATAACCGCTTTACAACTTGTGCGTCAGGTCGCGCAGAAAATGGGCGGACCTGGCGCCGACATGCAAGAGCGTCCGGCCAATCTGGTTGAGGTTTTAAGACAATCTGAACGCGATATTTTCGATTATTTCGCTGAAGAGGTGTTCTCGGACGAGAGCGAAGAAGTCAAATGGCTGCTATTAAGAATCGCTCTGCTTGAACGCATCGACTTAGACACCTGTGCCAGTCTTTTCCCCACATTCAATAGTTCACAGCTACTCCAGAGTTTGGTGCGTAGAAACGTTTTTATAACGATAGCAAGCGATGGCAAGGGCGAAGAGTATCGGCTGCATCCACTGTTTCAAAGTTTTCTCAAACGGCGTCTGCGCACTGACGTTGGTCGAAGCGGCGTGAGTGCCGAGCACAAACGAATAGCAGAGTATTTCCTGGGAAGAGAGATGTGTGAACCTGCCATCATACATCTCCTGGCGGGCGAAGATTTTACACAGGCCGCCGAGCTTCTTTCGAGTAACGGCGCTCAATGGATATCTGTTGGTGCTCTTGCGACAGTTGCTTCGACTGCTGATGCGCTGCCCGTTGCGGCTATTGAATCCCATCCGCGCACGCTGGCGTACCGCGCCGAAGTCGCACGACTGCGTGGAGAATACGAATCGGCAGGCACGCTATTTCGTCGAGCCGCCGCGCTCTTACGAGAAGCTGGAGACCACGAAGGTGAAGCCGAAACTCTTCATTCCTTAGCAACTTTGGCGCGTCGAGACGGCGATTACCAGTTGGCATTTACCTATTTGGATCGTGTGCTTGAGCTCGTTGATGACCGCTCGCCTGTGAGGATGAAGTGTGCCAATACACGCGGGTTGTGCCTGGTGGCGCTTGGAGAATGGACGTCTGCCGAATTGGAATTTCGCAGCGCCTTGCAATTGGCGCAGGAGCGAAACGACGAACGGTACCTCCGACTTATAACGCACAATCTTGGTTTGCCCGCGATGATTCGCGGCGATTTCGGGGAAGCGTTACGCTGGCTGAGAAGAATGCTCGGTGACGGAAACCAGGCGCCGATGCCGCAGGAAGCGACCGCATACCTTAACATGGCGCACTGCTATCTTTATTTAGGCGATCTCACAGCGTGCGAAAGCAATCTCGATAAAGCGATCGAGCGTTGCCAGTCGTTCAACCTGATTGCTGCCCGAGCTGACGCCTTCGAGACCTACGGGAACCTGTACCGCGAGCGAGGAGAGATCGAGAAGGCAAATGAATATTACCAACGTGCGGCCCGAACTTACGATGAAGCTGGAGTCAACTTTGCTCGCACAGAGTTGCTGGAGGAGCAGGCGCTGTTGAGCGTGGTGGTTGGTGATCTGCGCTCGGCTCGTTCACAGATTGAGCGATTGGTCGCCTCAAGGCCACTGGAAAAGAACGAGATCGGATTCTTCACTGCTTCGCTGTCAAAGGGCCGGATCATGATCGCACAGAAAGAGTACGAGCAGGCCCAAACTGTTTTAATGAGTGCGCTCGAGTATTTCAGAGGCCACACACTTTATTACTATGAAGCACAGGCGTCACTGGCGTTGGCGACATTTCAACTGCATATGGGAAACGAGCGCCAGATGATGGACCACTTGCGACGCGCAATTGATCTCGCGGGTCGTTATGACTACGAATACTGGCTACGACGTGAAATCGCAAACAATCCCGAATTGTTTGTCAGCGAAGAAGCAGCAGACCTCTTACCGTCTGAATTAAGACAGCAGGTTGGGAAAGTTAGTAAACCGCCGCTCAGGCAAACCCCAGAAACACAGCTCTCAACTGAACCCGTTGCGGATCTTACTATCAACATGTTGGGACCCGTCGAGATCTTTCGCGAATTTTCGCGGCCTCTCGCGCCAGATGCCTGGGGAACGCGTCGCGCGCGCGACATTCTCTGCTTCATAGCGTCACGGCGACGTCATCGAGCTTCAAAGGACACGATTATCGATACATTCTGGGGTGAAACTGATATGGACATTGTGGAGCGGAACTTCCACCCAACGATTTCCCATATTCGCAAGGCCTTGAATAGTAATCAACCGTTCAAGCAGAACTTCATTTTGTATCGGGACGGCGATTACCAGCTGAATTCGGAACTTTCATACCGGATTGACATGGAAGAGTTTGACCAACTTGTCAGTAAGGGCGAGCAGGCACGCAGAGCCAGGAATTTTGAGGAGTGCATTGATTCGTACACGCGAGCAATCGGGCTTTATCGAGGAGATTTCGCACAAGGCAGTTATGACACATGGGTGGAGGAGCAGAGAACTTACTATCACGAGCAGTACCTCCAGTTGTTGGAATCGTTGGCTACCGTCGCCCAGAAGAACGGCGAATGGGGCGAGTCCCTACAACTGGCCCAGCGAATTCTGCATGAAGACCCGTTTCGCGAGGACATTCACTGTTTAATTATGCGTGCTTACCAGAGTTTGGGAAATCGGGGCGCAGCAAAAGAACAGTACGACAGCCTCCGGAGGCTTCTTCAGCGAGAGCTGGGAGTGGAACCAGGTGCGGAGGCACGAAAGCTATACCAGGAGCTCTCGCGATAGACGTTCGACACGTTGTCGTGGGAAGTTATTTGGAAAATCGCAACGCCAACGCAACAAACGAAAATGGATAGAAAACTAGAATGTGGTTCACCCATGTGCTAAAAGTCGGTCTCGAGAGGGGAAAAGGCAGGCGGCGCAGACTCGAAAAGATGTGCTTGCCCGCGGTCGTTGAATGCAGCTCGAAGGGTACAACAGGCAAGAGAGATAGCACGACTGCGCCAAGAAACCCGACTGAGGTGATAGTTTGCTAACCGGTTTGACACGAAAAGGCTCTTCAATATTCAGGAGTTTAATCGCTGTGTTGCTGGTGGGCTGCTTAAGCGCAGTTCCGGTGCTTGCCGGCATTACGGTAACGGGCTCAAACGGTATCACAGCTACCGGAGCCGACGGCATTCAGTTCATCGGGACCTCGGGTATAACCGCAACAGGTGCAGACGGTTTACTCACTTTTGGACCAAATGGCATCACCGCAACGGGTGCTGACGGTATTACGGCAACTGGTGCAGACGGAATTACCGCGACCGGTGCCGATAATGTCACTTACACGGGCGCAAACGGAATAACGGCGACGGGCGCGGACGCTCTTCTCATAAACCAGGCAGACGGTATTACGGCAACCGGCGCTGATGGAATTACTGCAACAGGCGCTGACGGAACCACTTACAATGCCGACTCAATCCAAATAGTTTTTCCTACGGGCATCACTGCCACCGGAGCTGACGGAATTACGGCAACCGGAGCCGACGGAATTACTGCGACCGGAGCTGATTCCCGCCAGATAGAGAACGCTGACGGAATCACGGCAACAGGCGCTGACGGTGTGATGATCTCCAGCGCAAGTGGCATTACAGCTACTGGCGCCGACGGTCATATTTTCTCGATACCTACAAATGGCCTAACACTTACCGGCGCAGATTTGATAGTCGCCGCAAGCGCGCACGGCATAAGCTTCTCGGGCGCAGATTCAATTCAAGACACTGGAACAAACGCGCTGACGGCAGCCTTGAGTCCTGCCAATCAATTGGGACTGCAAAGTGTCGATCCTGAACTCGCCATTACGTTGAACCGCCTGACAGACGACAGTAATGTCAATGCTGTAATTGTCTATCATCACGTTCCTACAGACGCCGACCTTTCAGATCTGCAAACGATCGGAATCGTTGGTGGCACTCGCTTTCGATCGCTTCCCATGGTCGTGCTCACTGGAACCCGTGCGCAGATTGTCGCCATCTCAAAACTACCAGCAGTTCGATCGATTTACGGGAATCGCACATTGAACCTGACCAGCGAACCAGAAGTTCGCGCTGAGACAGGAGTTGACCGCGCGTGGCGCGACGCAGAAGTGATTAGCCATAACAATAATCTGGCTGTTACGGGACGTAACGTTACAGTCGCTGTATTGGATACGGGAATCGACGGAACACATCCAGACCTGGCCGGACGCGTTTCACGAAACATCAAGCTTGCAGGCACCACTGGAATTGGTGCTGGATTTAATTACCCAGTGAATTCAGAGAATCTCTCCAACACCGATCTCACGTATGGTCATGGCAGTTTTGTCGCGGGAATTATTGGCGGTAGCGGCTCGAGTTCTGGTGGCAAGTACAAGGGCGTGGCGCCCGGCGTCAATCTGGTTGGACTCAGCGCCGGCGATCTGACGCTGCTCTACGTACTTGAAGGCTTCGATTATCTTCTGAGCAACAGCTCAGGGCTAAATGTTCGAGTTGTGAACTGTAGTTTTTCTGCAAACACGGTTTTCGACGTAAACGATCCCATAAACATTGCCACAAAACTCCTTACCGATAACGGAATCAACGTGGTTTTCTCAGCCGGCAACACAGGGCCGGGCCAGCACACAATGAATCCATACTCGGTCGCGCCATGGGTTGTAAGTGTTGGCGCAACAAACACAGAAGCTCGAATCGCGAGCTTCTCTTCTCGAGGAGACTTCGCCAGTGTTTTATTCCATCCGACACTTGTTTCTCCGGGCGTGAATGTGGTGAGCATTCGTGGCGCCGGAATCACCAATGTCATTGGTATGGAAGGCCTATCGGGAACTGATGCTAGTCGATTGACGGCGTCCGAATTGCCTTATTACACGACCGGCAGCGGGACGAGTTTTTCCGCGCCCCAAGTCGCGGGAACAATCGCATTAATGCTTGAGGTGAATCCAAGTCTGGCGCCTGCCGATGTGCGCGATATTCTTCAACGTACGGCCACTCCGCTGGCGCCGTATTATGAACATGAAGTTGGCGCAGGAATGTTGAATGCTCACGCTGCGGTCTTGCAGGCCTCGTTTCCAAGCAGAAGAATTGGTGCTTGGCGGGCAATCCTGGACAGAAATCAGGTTAACTTCGGAAACGATCCGTTAACGACATTCTCGGGGACAGTCCAGCCCGGAGAAATATTCGAAACGACCGTACAAGTTCCAGCAGACGCGGTATTTTCGTCGATCCAGATTGGCTGGGGACCGCTGATCAGTGTCAACGATCTCGGGCTCTCTGTTTATGACCTGGCCGGAAACTTGTGCGCGCAATCGAACGCGGTAAATCTGCCGGGACTTAGCGGAAAAACTGAACGCGTCGTGCTTAACCTGCCAGCGTCAGGCACATACCGAGTCAGGGTACGAAACACTCTCGGATTATTGGGAACGACCCAAACCTTTTCAGGGGTGATGGAAGTTGGGCGGGCGAGTTACGGTCAAATCAACGATTTTGCTTATTTCGGTTCAACGCTTCGCTCTGAGGTCCTTCAGGATATCCGCTCGTTCACAATGTGGCCGATTGGCGCCAAGTTCCGTCCTGATTTTTCCGTCTCTCGGGCGGATCTCGCCGAGGGACTTGTGCTTGGTGCACAAGTACCGCAATACCTTCCCGGAAAAGCTACCTATCAGGATGTACGCGACAGCACTAGTAACTCTTTTGTGGAAAGCGCGCAGGCCTCACCCACAGGCGCACTGTTTACTGATGTTGTAGCCGGCAGTCAATTCCGTCCTTCTGAGGCTGCAACGCGACTCGTAGCTGTAGTTGCGATCGTCAGAGCAGCAGGATTGCGATCGGAGGCAGAAGCAAAGGCATACACGACCCTGCCGTATCTCGATGCCTCATCAATTCCTGGAGAACTGCGGGGCTACGTATCGGTGGCAGTGGCTAAAGGTCTAATGCAAGCCCAGACTAATTTTCGTCCACAAAATGTCTTAACTCGAGAAGACTTGGCTCACGCCATTGCGGTAATCGAGAACAGAGCTACTCAATAAACGGGCGAGTTCAGTTCCATCCATAGCCACCCACGTTATCAAACGCCCGCTCATGTTCCCATAACCATCTTCGGCGATTGAGCGGCGGGGTTTAAGCCGCTAGCGGCTACCGCAACATTCCGCTCGATAAGCCGCTGAGCTAGCACCCGTTCGGCTTCAGCACCGCTATGAATCGAGCCTGCCGTAGTAGACACGGGTGTCATAGAGGAAACAGACCCGGTTATTCGTCTGATGCTTTTCAAAGGCTCGCGTTAGATCCTTGAGCATTGATGTGAAGCTCGGCTGCGGCGGTTCAGGCGTATACGATGAGGACATGACCCGCCCCTTCAACCCTTCAAAATCAAACTTCTGTTCATTCGCAAATGTCTTTTCTCGCGGTGTTGCAGGTGAAAAAAATTCAGCAATTCTGTTTCGGGCGTTCTCGTGCCTGACGGCCTCGTAATCCCTTCCATACTTCAGGAGTATCCGCTCGTATTCCTGTAGGAAGGGTGTAGTGGCAAGCTGTCGTTCGTTCCAAACCAAAACGATCCAACCGCCAGGTTTGAGGATGCGAAGACACTCGTTCCGGAAATCATGATGCTTGAACCAATGAAAAGCCTGACCGGCAATCACGAAGTCTACTGCGTGGCATTGGAGTGACGTCTTTTCGGCCGTTGCGTCAATGCTGGCGAAACGGTGGTATCGGCTGAGAAGACCTTCGGCCGCTGTGCGCATCCGCGCATTTGGTTCCACGCCATACAAAAAATTGCCATTTTGCAGAAAAGGCTCTGAAAGTTTTCCAGTTCCGGATCCAATGTCTGCTATGACCGAGTCAGTTGTTAACCCACACTCGCGTTCGAGCAGCAACACAAGTTCAATTGGATAGCCGGGGCGGTATTTAATGTAATTGTCGACTCTACTTGAGAATCGATCGATAGGTCCTATGGTCATTCAGAAACAGATCCGAAGAAATCTAATCTCGATGAAGCAAACGTCTGCCGGTAACGGATTGGGGTGGCTGAAAATACTTCTGAACTATCCGATAAGCCAGCAACAGCAGCAGAATGAAACCAAAGGTCATTGGTAGACGAATGTCCGACTTTACCAGTAGCCAGAAGTGCAACACACCCGCGATTCCGGCGCCATAGACGAGACGGTGAAGACGATTCCATCGTTTTCCGCCGAGCCGCTTGATCATCTTGTTTGTAGAGGTAATAGCCAACGGTATCATCAAGAGAAATGCAGCCATCCCGAGCAATATGAATGGACGTCGGCCAACATCTTGAACAATGCTTAAAAGTCTGAAGAATCGATCGAACCAAAGATATGTCAGAAAGTGAAGGAAGCCATAAAAGAAAGCGAGCAGTCCAAGCATTCTCCGGAATTTCACCAGCCAGTTAAGGCCTAGTATTTTGCGTAGTGGAGTGATTGCCAGGGTGATGAACAGAAAAACGAGCGTTAGCATGCCCGTGGTCCGCGTAACAAACTCGAGTGGATTAGCCCCGACGTTGTGATGAAAAAAGTCCCAGGCGAGAAGTGCGATGGGTACTAGCGCATTGACCAGGACCACAGATTTTGGAAAGCGCGTGTCTTTCATGAGCATCGAAAATGACTAGAAATACCTGACCAAGTCCATCCCATCATAGAGATGCGCTACCTGTTCAGCGTAACCGTTGAACAATAGAGTCGATCGTTTGCTAAACTCACCAATCCGTCTTTCCGACGCCTGACTCCAGCGGGGATGTGGCACGTTTGGATTCACGTTCGAATAAAAACCGTACTCGTTTGGAGATTGTATGTTCCACGTTGTCGGCGGTTCGTTTGCTGTTAGAGTTATCTTCACGACCGACTTAATACTCTTGAACCCATACTTCCAGGGCACCACAAGTCGAATGGGCGCTCCATCCTGTGGTGGCAAAGTCTTTCCGTAGAGGCCTGTGACCAAAATAGTTAATGGATGCATTGCCTCGTCGAGCCGGAGTCCTTCGACATAAGGCCAGTCAAGAACCCCCGTGTTTTGGTTCGGCATCCGCTTGGGATCCAGAAGTGTTTCAAAAGCGACGTACTTTGCCGCGGATGTGGGTGCCACCTTCTCAAGCAGCTTACTCAAAGGGAAACCGATCCAGGGAATTACCATTGACCAGCCCTCGACGCAACGCAGCCGGTACACCCGTTCCTCCTGCTGAAACTTCAACACTTCGTCCAAATCGAAGATCGTGGGCTTATCCACCAGGCCGCCGACTGAAACGTTCCACGGTCTAATTACAAAGTCTTTTGCCGCATACGCAACGCCGCTTTTGGAGGTGTCGAACTCGTAAAAATTGTTGTAGTTCGTGATTGCTTCGAATGGTGTTAGCTCATCTCTTACCGTAAAGCCCTTCTGAAGCCCTGCTTGCGAGTCAGATTTGGCAATCTGGTCGAGTGTCGCGCCCGATTTCTGCTCAATCGGCGGAGGATTTAACGATCTATAGAGAAAGGCCGTCGCGGTTGCCGTACCGGCCAGAACAGCCGTGCGGATGAATAAACGCCGATTGACGTAGGTCTTTTCATCCGTGATGTCGGCCGACTTAAACTCTGGTTGCTTCTTTATGAGCATCAATGTTTAGAATCCAATTAGTCGTCGGTCGTTTGCTCGAAACTGACGAGTCACGCGCAATTCAACTTCGCCAGGAACTCTTGAGTAAGTTATTGCGAAATAATAGTATCCCAAAGTTTTTCAATACGCGATTTTCCCAAACACATCATGACCGCAGTCAGCAGCCCGGTTCCGAAAGCAGATGGTGGCGGCGCAGCCGTAATTGCAGGCTTTCTCGGTTGGACCCTCGACGCATTCGATTTTTTCCTCGTTGTCTTTGCGTTGACCGCTATTGCCGAGGAGTTTCACCGGCCTGACAGGGATATCGCGCTTTCTATTGCGGTGACGCTAGGATTCCGTCCCGTTGGAGCCTTCATTTTTGGCTTGCTCGCCGACCGGTATGGCAGGCGCTTACCCCTCATTATCGATCTCATTTTTTATTCAATTGTGGAGGTGCTGTCTGGTTTGGCGCCAAACTACACCACTTTTTTGGTGCTACGAGCCTTATTCGGAATCGGAATGGGTGGTGAATGGGGTGTAGGGGCATCGCTCGCAATGGAGAAGGTTCCCGCAAGAC
>JBHEMC010000042.1:0-36833 GCA_046262775.1 Pyrinomonadaceae bacterium
TTCGTTCTTTTCCAATCGGTAGAGCCCTAATTCGCCATTACGCCTTTCGGCGACAAAGTACGGATCGTAGATGTCGAGCGCGGCCCGCTCATTCACTTTTGAGATGTTCTTCGTCTTGAGATCAAGCACGCCGAGTGGGTAATCCTTAATTGGGCGTATCAACAGGTAGTCGCCTCGTGTCGGCGCACTCATTCCTTTTCGCCATAGTTCCATTTCCATTAGAATCTCGCCTGAAGGAAATTGGACCACGCCGGACTTCTTAACGTTTTCATGATTTATTCCAACCATTCGATCATTGCTCAAAAAAATAAAACCACTCGCTATTAAACGTTTAATCGAATCCGGAATAGAAACCTTCATCATTGATGTTGTATCCATCACCTCCGCCACATCGCCCACGGTTGGTCTCCTGAATTCGAAAGGCCCGAAATAACCGGCAGCAAAGTAATGGCCATCGGGCGAAAACCTCATGTTCAGCAAACCCAAATTTAGATCGCTGTTATCAGGTAGCAGCAGGTAGAGCTCCGCAAAGATGGTGAGATATTGAAAATAATTGGGTGCATAAAAATCCGTTTTGCGCCACAACGTCTCCCCGTTCTGTACCTGAATCAGATTCAAGTCAAAATCTACTCCAAGGCATGCCAACAGCTTTCCGTCAGGGGAAAGTTGTGTCTGTAAACAGCCTTTGCGAATCACGATTTCTTTGGCTTCAACCTGGCGGGCCTCAGTAACACTCCACCGCTCCACATGGAGATTTCCCGTGTAGAAGACAATCTCGCTCGAATCGGGAGTGAAATTCGCAAAATAAGTGTCATCTGGCGTGTCGATCCGGAAGAGCATTGCGAAAGGTTCGCGCGACAACACGTTTATTCCGGAATCATCCTGCGCAATGAGGTACTGTCCGTTCGGGCTGAATCGTAGATGGCGGATGTCACTTAACAGCGGAGGAGCGAGTTCTTGCTTGGAGAGTACGCCCTGTAAAGATTCCTTTCGTCCCAATCCAGTGTAAGCGACGACTCTTGACTGCCACTCGGCAAACTCGGTCGACCGTGCAACCGCTACTCGGCACGCCAGAGGCACAGAGTCGGCCATCTGGGCCATTTCTCTCAAGCGCTTCTGTTCTGGTCTGGTCGTCCCAAAAAGATCCGATAACCAATTGCCTTTCTGTCCTTTAGATTCTGTAAGTCGATCCCAGAATCGTGCCATTGCAGAGGCATCATATCCGGCAGATATCAAGGCAAACATGCCTGCCTGGTCAGCAAACAGTTGTCCCTTCTCGCGGTCCTGCTGTTTGGATGCTTCCGGCTTCAGCTTAAGGTTTTCAATCAACTGGTTGTATTTTTCAAATATGTCGCGGCGGTCATTGACAGCGGATATACCGAGGACCTGTTTGAACAAACGGGTGGTATCGATTGCCGATTGATGAACAACCAAATGGCCCAACTCGTGAGCAATAACACTCGCAACCTCATCTTCGTTTCTGGCTGCCGCGATCAGTTTCCGTGAGACGTAGATTCGGCCACCCGGCAATACAAAAGCATTTGCATTCGGTAAGTCAACGAGAAAGAACTGAAACTTGAGACCACTTAACGGAAGATGTTTAACGAGCCGATTACCGATGGTGGTGAAATAACCGTTTATATCTTCGTCTTCGATGACTCTGTAGTTGCGTTGAATGTGTTCGGCAACTGCTTCGCCAAGGTAGATCTCCTGCTCCCCCGTGAATATGTTTGGCTCTGTCGTCGCCGGCACTGCCACAGGAGGCATGCAACTTTGCTGTTGACCCATCGAGGGAGATAAAAAAATGCAAATCAAAAAAGGCGAAATGACATAAAGAAGGGTTTGTTTCGAATAGATGAGGGACTTCATGTTTGGAAGAAACCTACTAGTGAGAACTCCATGGACCGCTGAGTCGACGGAGCTGAGAGTTGAGATCGAGCTTGGATTCCGATGCTCGGACGTTGAGCGCGCTGGATTGTATCACCAGTCAGGTGTATTCGGTCGAACTACAAAGCGGGGTTTGTAAATGGATGCAGTGAGCGAACTTGCCGACGCGGCATTGGAAGTGGCCCCTCGGCCGTTTTTTGGCACCTCTGGTTTTCGAATCCCAACGAGTACTGTGTCAAACGATGGCTGCTTTGGTGCAGGGTCAGAAAAGTTTTGCCATTAAACGTTTTCTCAACCCGCAACTGATTGACTGTTGAAGCTTGACTGAGGCGGCGGGCGAATACATGGCTACTTCCGTGGGGTAGTTGTCGTCTTCAGGCGCTTTGAGGTCGCGAGGAAGAGGACGTCGCCAGGTTGGCACTGTAGTGCCTCACATAATTTTTCCAGAGTGTCGAAATTGATACCCAGCGCTTTGCCTTTTTTTAAGCGCCAGAGCGTCGTATGGCTAATGCCGGTTACTTTTGCCAGCCAGTAAAAGCTTCGCCCGTGTCTACCCAATAATTCGTTAACTCTGATGCTGATCATAATGTGTAACTCGGCCTCGAGTTAATGATTAGCACATGCAGAAAATATTGTCTATGCGAAATATATTCTGCATTTGACATATAGTTGTCATGAGGGTAAGGTGGCCATGAACCGAGCTTAGCTTACTCCCTTCTCAGCTCCTCTGGAATGTTCCAGATCATCTGACCTAAACAGCCTAAACCGAGGAGCAAACAGATGTTTGGACGACAAGTCACTGTCAGCCTGAAGCCGAATTCAGCCACTGAACTTATCAGCGTCATCGAAAATCAGGTTCTGCCAATCCTTCGCAAACAAAAGGGTTTTCGGGATGAAGTTACATTCGTAGCCCCCGAGCGCTCTGAAGCCATCGCCAGTAGCTTCTGGGACACAAAGGAAGACGCAGAGGCCTATAACCTGTCAGGGTATCCTGAAGTAATAAAGGCGCTGTCGCATCTCGTGAACGGTACGCCCACCGTGAAAACTTTCGACATCGCAACATCAACCTTCCACAAGATTGCTGCGGCTGCCAAGCTGTCTTAAGCGGTTTTCAAGGGGAAGGGCGAAACTATTCGCCCTTTCGCCTGAACGTATGCCTAGAAAGAAACGCAATATGTTCGAGGACCAAAGGAAATTTAGAAATGATTAACCTTTACATCAACGAGCGGCGAATTGGAGACATTACAGTGCTCGATCTAAAAGGTCGCGTGAGAATTGGCGGCGGTACGGTGGCGCTGCACAAGTCCATCCGCTGTCTTGTAGACGAGGGGAAAACTCAGATTCTTTTGAACCTGGCGCAGGTTACACATATCGATTCGAGCGGATTAGGCGAATTAATTGCGAGCCGGATAACGGTAAACAATAAAGGCGGCGAGTTAAAGCTGAGTCATCTAACTGAACGGTTGCGCGACCTGATGACCATCACAAAGCTCTTAACAGTGTTTGAGGTTTACAACAACGAGACAGAAGCCGTGGAGAGTTTTACGGGTGAGGTTCTGCGAACTGCAGAGCCGTTGCCGTTCTTTATGTAGGGTGCTTGCTCCAGACGTGGCATAACAGAATTTCAAATCTATGAGAATTTTTATTCTATTCACGATTGTGGAAAGTGCTGCCGCAACTCTTTGGTTGATGTATTGGTATTATCGGCGCAGCCAGTCAAGGGCAGTTCTTCTCCGGCCTCTAGCCATTTCCACGAGCACCAACCCGGATTTCAAGATCCCATCAGCACCTGTTGTTGTGGCGCACTGGTCCTTGATGAATGAATCTCAGGTTGAGGGCCAACGCGACGATAGAAAGCCGATGAATGGCTCTGTTGCTAGTCATAGCGACTGGACAGCATCTGCTGATCGCGCATTTGCTCGTCGGTATCATCAATCAATGTATAAGAAGTGGTCGCAAGATCGGCGGGGGGATCAGTGGTAGATCAACGCATTCACGGAGGCGGTAGTTCATAGGATGTCAGCAATAAACTCGCAAAAGTTTCAGGAAATCTGCAGTGACGTCTGGCGCGATCGAGCCGCGGTTCTGACAGGACAGGGTTCATTGAGTGGGGAGGCTGCGCTGCTGCGCGCGGTGTATTGGCGTCTTTGCAAATCTGGCTTGTCGCCCGCTACTAGCGATCTAGACTCCCGTTCATTGCAAACGATCTCTGATTACCACATCGCTGTCAACGGTCTTCTAGAAATCAACGGAGCATCGCGGTTCGACAGTGCAACGTTTCTCGAGGATCTGATGCAACGATACGACCGTGAATTTAGCCACAGTTCCTAAAGGAGTGTGTCTTGGATCTCACACGAAGTCCATGCTGTCTGCATCTCTGTTTCAGTGACGCAGCCGCGTGCCCGCAGTGTGGTCAGGTTTTTGAACTGCATGAGCTCGATCGGAAGGCAATGTCTGAAGAGAAAGCGTTCGCGAAGAAGGCAAACGAGGTATTCCTTGGTATCTTTCTCGCCTGGTTCGCGCTGCTGGCCTTTATCAAGTAGTATTTTGATGAGAACGCTTCTCCGAGGAAAATTTCTTTGAGCGCAAATAACAGACCGGAAAAGATACTTGGGTGCAGATTCGTCGGCGCCGGTCCAGAGTCTTCGCTGGAGCTTGTGAACACAACGGATCAGACGCTCAAATGCATTGAGGTTCTCACTGTTTTTCTGAAGGACGAGAACACGCCCGGTGGTGGCCCATCACAATTTCACATTAGATTCGAAGGAATAACTTCCATGCACCCTCGGCAGGCCGTCATTCTGCGTCATCGCACGTGGACTGGTGGAAAACCTGTAGATGCAAGTCAGGACAAATTGGAGCGGCTAAGAGACGTGACAGGGAAGCCGAAGCCTTATGTCCTGGATATTTCATGGGACGATAAAGACGGCAAGAAACGCTTTCAACGAATACCGGTTGGGCACTGAATCTAAGCTCCACCCGGCAACGGCAGAACGAAAAATGATAGTTTGTGAATTGTGTTCGCATTACCAAGCCAGTGGCGAATGCCGGCTTGGTCTGAAAATACCAAAGGGCATGAGTTGTCGCGACTTTGGTCCAGTGCTTGAGAGATTTTGCTCCAATCCCAAAGACTTCGTGAGTTCACGACAGATCGTGGAAATCGCGACCTTTTTTGGGATGAAGGGCACTGAATTGAAGAAGGTCAAGCTGATGGCGGCGATGGAAGAAACTGCTCGCCTGTAAAGAGAGCTGAACTGCTATCCGGAAAAACCATGGGAGCACTCATCATCGTGTTCTGTATTGGTCTGCCGATTTCGCCGATACTGCGGCTACATGCGAAGTAGCTGCAGTTCGCTGATATACGGTCGGCATCGCTTCACTTTTGAAACTACACAATGCCGGCAAGTTGATCGGCGAAAGCTTCTTCTCTGCAATCGTTAGGCCTGCGTACTCCACTGTTCCTTCAACCTCGCACCGTCCTGTTAATATTTCCACGATTTCACCTGCTTGAATTGTCAAGACGAACCCTTTCAGCTTCATTTGCAGCTTTACGCTGAACTGGATTTTCTTCACTGGCACATTTTTGATTTTTACATCGATGTACGGACGATGCTCACTGCGAATTGTATGATCGGCTAACTCCAGGGATTTGCCGATTTCAGGTGTCTTCTTTGACTCCGCCAGTAAGCGTCTCAACTCATCCATCTTTCCCCAGGAAATTAAAAAGAGGTCAGGAAGTTTCACGTCAAACAGCTCACAGATTTTTTCTGCGACGTCGGGCATTGCTGCAGGCCACTTAATAGTCTTTACTTCCCTGCTCACGGTCGTCTGGAATGTCTTCCAACGATCGGGTGAAGAGTCTTTCGTGCCCTTTTCAGGCAGCGAAAAAACACCCCGGAGACTCGCGGCTGACTCACTCATAAACGAATCCTTTCTGCACGAACAAGCTTTAATTCGCTTGTCCTCACATCGAAAAACCCTCCGCTTACGTTTGGATTCCATTCAACCTCAAACTCAATTAAAGATACGGCGCCATTGTGGTCCATGGTCGTCGCATTCCCCACATCCAGATGTGAAACAAAAGTTGGTTTTGGGCTGAATGGCCAAATGCCGGCTTTGTAGGCAACCATCAAGGTACCGGCGAAAACGCCGATAACTATCAGTACGCCGCCAATGATAGCGATCAGAAACCAGGGCCATTCTGGTCCAGGCGGTTTGGGGGTAGGGCCAAGTGGATTTTGCGTCGGCGAGGTAACAGTTACCTGGGTCGCATTGACCTCGATTGTTTTGGCTGGAGAACTCACCAGTACCGTCACGGTGCCGTTGATGAGAACGCCTACTTCGACAGAAGCATCATGCGACGGACCGGAGGTGTATGAGTGTTCTGCCTTAACCTCGTCCTGCCAGACTCCTGGGTGCTCGTCTCCATAATTGAACCGGTATTGAAGATGGCGTTTCTTATCAGGATATGCTGCGGTAAAGGTCACCAATTCGCCTGCATTGACCCGCGATGGTGTCGCAGTGAAAATGAGTGCCTGCACGGACGCGGGTAGCACTTTTACTGCTACAAAGGTAGCCGAATCCAGCGGTACGTCCTTCACAAACGCAACCTCAACTTGTGGATGGTACTCACGGATAACAGTGTAAGTATGTGGCGGCGCTTCATTGGATGATTGCCAGGCTGTTTGAATGCCGTCGTCAAATGAGAACCGGTAAAGAAGGCTTGTATCTTTGGAAACAGAAGTTGCTCTTATGGAAACTGGTATTCCGATTTCGACTGAATTTGGATCGGCGGAGATTTGCACGTGCTCGACGACGATTTGCTTGGGAAAAATTTCTGCCTCAAAAGGCGCGACTCCCGCGGGTGCCACGGCTGCAGCAGAGACTTTGTGAGTTCCAACCGTCGCGAACTTATGCGAAATGGACCGCATGTTCCGGTCCTTGGTTTGCTCTGGGGTACCATCGTCGAAATTGAAGACGTAGTTGTATACAGAATCAGGTGGGTCAATATATAGGTCGACTGATTCGCCTAGCTGAATTACTGATTTGTCCGCAGCTAACTTTACGTCAGCCGATGACTGCTGAGGCAGTGGCAGTACTGTCACATTTGTGTGAGGTTGCGTCTTTTTCCGGATGTCTGTTTTATTGGCTGGGCTCTGAGTTACGGCCGAGGTCGGGAGTGGGGTTGGTTTCCTCTGCGGCGTGAACATCAGGAGGATTCCACTGATGAAGAGGCCAATAGGGATTCTCAGATAGTGAAGTTGCATAAGAGAGGGCGATACAAAGTTGCTGCAACAAAGCGAGGGTGAAAGACAGCCGTGAGAGTTGCAGCCATGAACGGCAGCGGGACGATAGTCCTGAAGGCAATAAAAGTCAATAAATTGCTATTCTTGATGCCACGGGCTTCCCCCCGGCATTCATAACCCTCCAACTCAAGAAATTTCAGGTCCGATAACGTTATGGGTCTTCCGTAGCTTTGCCATTTTAATTCACTCCACAAAAGATATAACCGACAACTCGCGTGAATCATTGCTTGATGGGCGAGTTGGCGGTGGCTTGGGGAGAACTTAAAACGCCTGCGCACTGCATGCATATTAAGCAGAATTCTTCTACGGAGATTCGGTGCATTGTGGCGTGAGCCGAAAGTTTAATCAACAAATTCTTCAGAAACCCTCCAACCTTCCAGCAATACTCAATCCGCCAAACTGCACAGTCCTTCAATTCAACAGTAACCAGTCAGGGAAGTTGAGATGTTGTGCAAGCCCGCGGGGCCTTACCCAGAGGCTATTGGACTTCAGGATCTTGTAGTGAGGTGGAAACTTATGGAGCACTCATAAAGGCAGCAAAAATATCTCGTCAGATCCGGCGGTCCAGTATTAATATTGGAGAAGCTTGGGCCCGATGAAGGTAACTTGCTAATGACAGGAATCGAGCGGCTGCAAAAGACCGGCATCATCAGACGCGGAACTCCCGCACGGGGCTTTACCTACAAAAGAACCGACGCAAAGAAAGTCACCCGCGAACATATCATCCGAATTCAACAACTGCGGCTTCCTCCAGCATGGACCAACGTCGCGATTAATCTCTCGGCGAACGGACGACTCCAGGCCATCGGTAAAGATGCCGGGGGACGTTGGCAATACGTTTATCACGACAACCACACCCGCACACAGGGTCGCAGAAAATTTCAACGTCTCGAACACTTCATTAAACACTTGCCACGCATGCGAACAACCGTCGCCCAACACCTGAACCAGCCAGGTCTCGGACGTGAGCGTATTCTCGCGTGCATCCTTCGCGTGCTGGCTACCTGTTTTCTGCGTCCTGGCAGTGAGGTCTATGCAAGCGAAAATGGTAGTTATGGCATAGCAACCCTGAAACCAACTCATATCACGGTGAAGGGCGATTTGATCACCTTCGATTTTCCGGGCAAGTCAGGTGTGCGCCAATGTCGAGAACTGCGGGATCGACAAGTGGCGCGAGTATTAAGAAACCTTCTTAAGTGTCGTCGATCGGAAGTCTTCAAATATTTGGCAGACGACCAATTCGTCGATCTCAAGCGGCGGCACATCAACGAATACATCAAAGAAGTAATGGGCGAAAGATTTAGTGCGAAAGACTTTCGCACCTGGGCGGGCACGCTTGTTTGTGCATCTGCGCTGGCACGGACCGGATTCGACAGCAGTGAAAGTCAGACAAAGCGAAAAAGAAAAATAGCTGCCGCTGTGAAAGAGACAGCAGAGGCTCTTGGCAATACGCCCGCTGTCTGTCGCAGTTCTTACATTTGTCCGGGAGTGATTGAAAGCTTTGAGAAGGGTGAAACACTCGACCAATACTTCACCACTCTAGAGGAATTTCTTAGTTACAGGGGCAAGGGCCTCCATGCTGCGGAGAAGGCATTGTTAAAGCTATTGAAATAGCCCAACCACCGCTTCGTAACCATTCCAGCAAATAGTTACAGTTCAACGCTTTTTAATGTCATGGTTAGGAAGGGCGCTTTACCCCCGCTTCAACCAGGAACATCTGACAATCTCTGCGTTCTCTGCGCCTGCGCAGTCTCCCCGTTTGCATTCGCCTTTCGTATCATTCAAGGTCGGAAATAAAACGCAGAGACTATTTTTACGATGTCATCGAGAAACAAATTTCGCTGTTGAGGATGATCTGATATCAACGAGCAAGCAGACCTTCCTGACCATGAGACTGGGAGACTTGAAATTATGTCTTTGGAGTTGGAGGCTTATTAATTCAACATGACTGTCCGCGTGATATATTTGTGCCGCACTCCTTAATCTTCCATGCGAATCACGCTAACCGAGATTCTCGGAAAAGAGAAAGTAGCTACACACCAATTCGATCAACCAGAAATAAAGATTGGTCGCGATCCGGATGAGTGTGATCTTACATTCGACCAATCGAAATGGCTGATGGTGTCGCGCCTGCACGCCACAATTCGCTATCAGTCAGGAAAATTCTATGTTGAGGACCTCGGATCACGACAAGGCACGTACGTCAACGGCGAGCGGATTGAAAACCCAACGGAAATTCCAGTTGGAGCACAGATCCAGTTTGGACAACAAGGTCCATTGGTTTCAGTTGACTCCGCGCTGAGTGACCGTGATCTACAAAATGTAGCGAGTACTATTGTTGAAACTCCTACTTCGCCTAAGTCCGTCTTTCCCGCCGCACTTGCAAAACCTGCCGGACGTCGGTCGACACCCTTGCTTGTACTGGAGAGTGGCTCGGCGAAGAAAGGCGAATCGCGGTTCGAAATCAACAAAGAGCGAACCGTGCTTGGCAGAGATGCAGTCGCCGATGTGCAGGTGGAAGCTGCCGCCCCAGTGGTTTCACGGCGGCATTCGGAAATAAATCGACGTAACGATGGTCGCTACGTCGTCACTGACTTGCAAAGCTTCAACGGGACGCTGGTCAATGGACAGCGAATCTCGCAACCAACTGTGCTCGAAAGCGGCGACCGGGTACAACTTAGCATTGGTGGACCAGTACTGCGCTTTGTCGATCCCGACGCAGTGCCATCGACTTCGCCGATGCTCAATGCCCAGCAAAGCGCAAATGTGGTTCAACCCTCCGCGTCGCTTAAACCAACCAGTGGTCTCGGCGACGACTTTCACCGAACTATTGTTTCTCGCGCCGCAGTTGCAAACCTCGTCTGGGCCGGAAATAAAGAACGAGCACGCGCTCAATTCCTTTATCAGTGTTCCTTCGATGCGCGCGGTAAACTTTCTGTAGGACGTGCTGCCGATAACGATATCCAACTTGACGCATTTCTGATTTCAAATCACCACGCGCGTTTCATGCATACGGCGCAGGGCGTGGTGGTTGTCGATGCTGGTTCGACCAATGGCGTTTACCTCAACGGCGTCCGCGTTACCGGCTGGCGTCCTGTTACCAATCAGGACATCATCCAGATCGGCCCGTTTGTTCTCACCGCCGACATCGTGACTGGCGTCACTGTTTTCGATACGCGTTCTAAAACGAGGGTCGATGCAGTCGACATTACCGATGTCGTGAAGGCGCGGGGCGGTACGAAACTCGAACTGTTGCACAACATTAGTCTGGCTATTGAGCCAAATGAGTTTGTGGGTGTATTGGGCCCGTCAGGCGCTGGAAAGTCGCTGTTACTAAAAGCACTGAATGGAATGCGGCGAACATCAGGTGGCCGCGTATTGATTAACAATCTCGACCTGTATCAGCACCTTGATTCGCTGAAACTGGCTATCGGCCACGTGCCGCAAGACGACATCATTCACCAGGAATTAACCGTCTACCGCACTCTCTACTACGTGGCACGGATGCGGCTCTCGCGTGATGTTCGCACCGAAGAAATAGATCAGATCATCAACGAAGTACTGGAAGTCACTGGGCTAACGGAACGACGCGATGTCAGGATTTCTCAACTGTCGGGTGGACAGCGCAAGCGAGTATCGATCGCTGTCGAGTTGATCACACGGCCGTCGATTATCTTTCTCGATGAACCGACATCCGGACTCGACCCGGCTACGGAAGAGCGAATCATGAAACTTTTCCGGCAGATAGCCGAGTCGGGACGCACGGTGATCCTCACGACGCACGCGATGGAGAACGTCTACCTGTTTGATAAAGTGGCGCTGCTTTTTCGCGGGAGACTGATCTTCTATGGCACACCCGCAGAAGCGCTCAACTTCATCGCGGTCGATAACTTCGTCAATCTCTACAACAGAATTGAGGAGCAGATGGACGTGGAGGTGGCAAAGCTCTCTCCCCTTCCCCGCAACGCCGGCAAAACGCAAAAAAGCGAGTACGACAACCAGCGCAATCAAATCGCTGACACGATCGCCGAACAATGGCGTCAACGCTTCGCAGCAACTGACACTTATCAGCTCAATGTCGCCAAGCCTATCCAACAGCTAAAAGAGGTGGGCCCGGCAGCACCCGCCGTACGTCGACGTTCGAGCATTGTCGATTCAATCAGACAATGGAGCACGCTGGTTCGGCGTTACACGCAAGTACTCTTAAGCGACAAGCTGAGTCTGGTAATACTTTTTGCTCAAGCTCCAATAATCGCGGTCCTAACTTACCTGGTTGTCAGCAAACACGATCCACGTGACTTTCCGTATTTTGTGCTCGGTCTGGTTCCTGTTTGGTTTGGAACTTCCCTCGCCGCGCGTGAGATCGTCAAAGAGCGGTCCATTTATCACCGCGAGCGAATGGTCAATCTACGGCTGCTTCCCTACGTCGCTTCCAAACTGTTTGCGCTGGCGTGCATCGTTAGTTTGCAGTGTCTGATGTTGTTTGGCACCCTGAAAATCCTGTACGTCGCAGATCTAATGTACGTACCAGGATCTCTCGCGGGGTTACCTCAGTTGTTAGTGATGCTGGTAACAGGCGTTGTCGGAGTTGCACTTGGTCTATTTGTTTCCTCGGTGTCTCGCACATCCGGTACCGCTACGAGCATTGTGCCATTGTTACTGATTCCGCAAATACTCTTGTGCGGTTTGGTTGGTGTGCCTGCGGGCGCGGCAAGAGTGATCGGCACAGTCATGCCGGCCACCTGGTCGTTCGATGCGATAAAGCGACTTTCGACTCTCGACACACTGCGCGAGGAAGGATCGAGTCGGACTGGTACGAATCGTGGGCGGGGACTCTACAAGCATACTGAGGAAGTCAACGATCAGATTCTTGCGGACGCTCGCCAGCGGCTCGAAGCTGAACGTAAGGATACCGAAAACAAATTTAATGACTATGATCAAAAGATGAAAGATTACTTGAACAGGATTGCGAGCGGTCGTGACATTCCCGCTACTGGTCCGCCTCCGCTGCCGCATCTGGAACAGTCAATGTCGATTCCTGAGGTGAAGAAGATCAATGATGATTTGAGTGGATATGTAACATTCAAACATCCGTGGGGTGGGCTAGTGATAGATCCGGTTGTGCTTCTCGTGATGTTTTTCGGCTTGGTTATCATGACGCTGATCGCACTTCGCGCGGAAGATGGGTAACGGGTCGGTAGGCCGGATTCGGTGGTAGCTAATAAATGAAACTTTAAAGATTACCGGTTTCATACAGTTTCATACCCGTGCCCTTCGTGAATTTTTCAAATCCCACGCTTTCTTAGAAGCCATGGATGCATACGACGAATTTCTTTATCCAAACTATTGCTATCCACAAACGCATCCGGATCATCTATGTAGTTTGGGTTTGTTGTTTGGTATGCAACCTGCACCCGTCGCAGCTTGTCGAGTACTGGAACTCGCATGCGGCGACGGGGCAAACCTGCTACCAGTCGCTTTCAACCTTCCACGCAGTCATTTCCTGGGTATCGATCGTGCGGCTGACCCAATCGTAAGAGGTAATAAATTCATCGCTGAGCTGGGCTTGAAGAATATCGAACTCAAGCAGGCCGATATACTTGAATTGCCGGCAAGGCTCGGCGAGTTTGACTACATCATTGCCCATGGTTTGTATTCATGGGTCCCCCGTGCGGTACAACAGCGGGTGCTCGAGATTTGTCGTGCGTCTCTACGTCCACAGGGTATCGCATACATCTCTTACAACGTATATCCCGGCTGTCATCTGCGCGAAATTGGGCGCGATGTAATGCAATTTCACACGAGGGACGTTCAGAATGCCACTGAACGTGTCGCTCAGGCACGGGCGATTATTCAGTGGTTAGCGGAAGCCTCGATGGAAACGAATGCGTACAAATTCTTGCTGCGGGATTTGAGCGAGTCTTTGAAAACGCGAGACAAGGGCGCCATTTATCATGACGATCTGGCGGAGATAAACGCGCCCGTTTATTTCTATCAGTTCGTAACTGAGGCGGCACGACACGGACTCAAATTTCTTTCGGAAGCCGAGTATTTTCGGAACCAAGCCAACCTGAAGCCAGAGATTGCTGCTCAGCTGGACGCGATGGAGCACGACGACATCGTCAGTAAAGAACAGTACCTCGACTTCATTGAAGGACGCAGTTTTCGCCAAACGGTGCTCTGCCAGCACGAAGTGGACATCGATAGATCAATCAATCCGGAAGTAGTGGCAAACTTCTTTATCCGTGGTGCAGTAAACAAAGTTAAGGAGCGACCCGATCTGAAATCGGAGGATGTGATCGAGGAATTTCGTGGACCAAAGCAGAGCCTCTTAACGACCAGTTTGCCATTGGCCAAAGCAGCAATGGTCCATCTGGAGACAATCTATCCTCGTTCGCTTGCTTTCAGTGAACTCCTGTCAGAGTCGCTGCGGCTGCTGGATAACTCGACAACTCGAAATGACCTCAATGAGCCTGACGTGCGCAACTTCGCCGAAGTGATGTTGAAAGCCTATGGCGCCGGCGTAATTGAACTGCACCTGCATCAGCCAAAGATCTCTGCCGAACCGAGCGAGCGTCCGCGCGCGAGTCCACTGGCCAGGATCCAGAATCGCTACGGACCGATATTGACTTCTATGCTTTACATCACGGTGAAATTTGAGGATGTGGCAGCGCGGGAACTGGTATCGCTGTTGGACGGCACGCGGACGCTCGACATGATTGCTGAAGACTTTAGCAGGATAGTTGAGAAGAACCTGCCGGCTGAGTCTGATCACAGCAAAGTCATCGAAGATCTTTTACCGCCGTTGCAAGAGAAGTTGCTGGACCTGGCGAGGCTGGGATTTCTGATCGAGTAAGGAGGTCCACAGATTTCACGGATTTCACCGAGTGGTTATTGCTAAACGATGAGTTGGAATTGCGATGTGTTCGCGAATGATTAGGCTTTTGTCATTAGCAATTGCCCGTTTGTGTAATCGGTGAAATCTGTGGGCACTCTTAAGAAGCCGCGCTCCACCATTCGCGCAACAAGGCTGGTGAGATCGTCGAGCAGAAATCCGTCAGGCAAGTCTCCCGCTAAACGACGGCGCTCATAAATCTCAGCAAGTGTCGACTTGCCATCTAACTCCGTGAACAGCGGTATCATCCATTTATCTACTCGACCTCGCGCAGCAAACGGCTTATCTGTCTCAAAGATAAATTCGGCGGGTACCAGCGAGCCTTCATACACAACGTGGGTCGCTTTCACTTCTAATCGCGGTGCGAGAGTCAAACGCGCTTCCGCAAGCTGGCGAACAGATCCTTCCTTCAAGAAATATTCGTGAAGCTGAGACGCACTCTCGAAATCGGCGCCTTCAGTGACCTCGCTCAGCTTCACTCGAAATGTCCAAGGCTGGCGATTGCTCGGTTCAAGACAGCGGCGCAAAACGATTGCACCATGAGGCATTCTAACAATGCCGGCTTCCGTGAAGGCTTTCTGCAAACCACTCAACTGTTCGACTAAGTCACAGTACGCATTGCGCTCTCGAAGATCGCGCAACACTTCGTCCGGCGTCCGCTCATTCGTGTAGGCGAAGATGATGTCGAACTCATCCGCAGCATCTTTCAGCCATTGTCTGGCTCGTTCTTCAAATGCGCCTTCCTGCGTGTCGAGGCCAAGCGTCACAATGCATGCTGTGCCGCCGGGCCGCAAATACTCTGGCAATCTTTCGATGATCCGGCGCGCCAGTGCTTCACCAGTTACACCGCCATCGCGCCAGATAGCAGTGTTGTCGAGCGAAGGTACGTAAGGTGGGTGCGCCACGATTCGATCAAATGTCCTTCCTTTGACCGCGCTGTACAAGTCGCCTCGAACAACTTCCACGTTCGTGACGTCGTTCAAGGCACGATTGAATGTGGCAAAGTCTGTTGCTCGCTGCGTCAGGTCGGAAGCGACCGCCAGTTTGTTGCAACGACTTAACACAAATGCTCCGATGCCTGTACCCGAGCCAAGATCCAAAGCCTGGTCTGCTCGGGTTTTGGGCAGCACTTTGAGAAAAAGCAGGGTGCCACCGTAAATCGCAGGAAACACTATGTCGGCAGGAGCGATGAATGCTGAGCCATCGGGATTGGTGTGGCGATCGGAGGCGATCAGGAAACCTGCGACTGGATACAGCAACACGCGCGCATAAACAACATCGCGATCAGTCCGGCTCGTGCCGAGTAATCCGAGCAAGAAGAAGGCATTAAGCTGATCAGCTTCGAGTGCAGCTTCAACGTCGCGCAAGGGTAACGATCTCTGACCAAAGAAAAGACGGCAGAACAATTGAAATTGCGCAGGGGCATCGCTGAAGTCGATGCTGTTGAAATTAATATTCCCGACGTCACTCATTTGCTCGATTTTCAGGATCTTGAAAAAGGTTTCCTCATTATAGGCGGCCGCCTTTAACACTCCTCTTACCTGGGCAAACTGTTCGGCCGGGCCCAGGTGCAATGGGCATTCAGAGATTTGCGTTGCCACCAATTTGTGTTCCTTTCGTCGAATGTCTCGGACGGATTGTCGAGTATACAGATGAACTGAACGAATTCCCGCATATCGGGGCCATGTGTAGGATTTGCGGACTGACGAGTAGAAAAAGAGCACTGGTGTTATTATTTCCGGCAACTTAATCCCCCGACTATTTGACGTTGGGTAACTGGACCGCACACGCTGATCCAGCGGAGAACCCCAGTATCGACTTCAAAAAAAGCCTAAAGCAGAGGCATTCCACCCGAGAGACGGCTATACGGAAGTCTTGTTTTTACCAACTACTGCAGGTTAAAAGAAAGGAATCGTGGCACGACAAATTATTGCGTCGGTTGGCGTCAACGGATCGAATCGCGATCCGGATGTCAGAACTGTTCAGGAGCTCCTCAATAAAGTTCCGCCTGACAGTGGTGGTCCAGTACCTTTATTGAAAGTTGACGGGCTGGGCTGGCAGAAGACGCAGAGCGCAATTAAAAATTTTCAAAAACGACATCTTAATTTTCAGTGGCCGGATGGGCGCGTCGATCCGATGGGCAAGACTCTCGCCGCGCTCAATACATTCGACCAGCCTCCGGGAGATCCAAGTATCTTTATTGTTCATGACGTGCGCCTATTTGGTTGGAAACCAATTGGGGACGTCCTCGAAGTAAACGTTGATACGCCGCTCCAGTGGCTGATAGATAACGTAGTCTCGCGCGGAACTGGCTCTGGAGGGAATCAAATACTAAAAATCATGTCGCATGGCTTGCCTGGTTTTGTGCAATGCGCGCGCGGCGCTTTCCAGCATCCCACTCTGCCCACCAGCATTACAGATCCTGCAAAAGGCGACTTATATATTGGCCCAGGCAAAGGTGGCATGTCTGCTTACGACCTCGATGCCCTGTCGCAACTCAACGGCAAGGTAAAGCGGATCGAATTTCACTCTTGCCTCGTGGCAAGAATAGGTACCTGCTTCGAAGCTAACGGCCATACGTGTTATGACGGAAATGCCTTCTGCTTCCAACTCGCACAAAGGACCGCAGCGGAGGTAAGGGCCTCGATCCATCTTCAGTGGTACTGGTGCGGCTCTGGACCGAACAACGGAATGCATTTCGGAACCTGGAACGGTCTGGTGTTTACGTGGGGACCAGCCGGTAACATCATTGAATCGAAACCGTACCCTTACACAGATGTGGATGGGCCACCACCACCAGGAGCTGAACCAACGTAAACCTGCGGAGTGAGTTAGCAGCACCGGATAAACTGACTACGGTGGGGCGCTGGCGGCCGCTGGGCCATGCACAGAGCTCAATTCTCGCGAATTGAAGTCAGTCACGGTGGAGACCGTCTGAAAACGCTCAATACCACCGGCTTCATAATGGTGGTAGCTTACTTAGGGTTAACTCAGATTCGTTCAGACCATGTCGCTGATCAAGTTCCACTGGTTTCACCATTTATTTAATGGTTTAGCTTGCTCAAACTGCGTTCGCATGCTATCGACTAAACCACGTCACCAGCCAAACCCAAATGAGTTTCACGACTGCCGTAACTTTGTTTTAATATCTCCATTGCTCTGTACTAACTCGCTAGGTCCACGGAAGAAAAGAGACGCATGCGGCTCGCATTGGAAATCACCTCCGGCCCTCTGCTCGGTAAAAAAATTCTAGCCAGCCCAAATCAAGTGGTGAGGATTGGCAGAACAACGAAGGCTGACTTTGCCACCGACGACGGATTCATGTCCTCGGAACATTTTGCGATTGAAGGTAACGGAACAGTTTGGAAAATACGTGACCTGAAAAGTAGAAATGGCACCAAGTTGAACGGTCAGAAGATCGACTCCGCGGAGTTGCATGAGGGAGACACCATTCATGCCGGGAGCACCGATTTTATTGTTCGGCTGGAGCAGGAGGAGGTGAAACGTACTGGGCGTGTAAGCAAGAAGTTGTTGAGCACTCTACCTCCCGCCATTCCAGTCACCGAGCCGCCGCTCAAAAGATCGACGAAGGAAGTTTCAGACAGAAGGGCCACAAGAACCGAGAAGCCCGTCACGAGTCCACAACAGCAAAGAGCAAAACGTCCCAAGCCTACGGTGACGCGAAAAGCGGAATCCAGTCCAGCAGTACCGCAAGCTACACCTGAGCCGTCCCCAACAGGGCAGCCCGTCGCTCCATCGCGTGCCGCGAACATAGCACCCGCAAACGCCGGCGCCTTGCACTCTTATGAAGCAGCCACACCAGGTGGGCGTCTGCTGCGACTGTTGCAAACGCAGTCGCAGCCGTTGTTAGCCTTGCTTGATGCCACGCATGAACCAAGACTGCCGAAGCTCTTGCAAGAGTCAGGGGAGGAGGTTTGCTCGCTGTATGAAAACTTTCAGAGTGCGTCCTTAGCTCCATACCTTGTCAGCTTGCCGCCCGACTCAGAGTTGTTAGCGAGAATGGTACGTGAAGGTTGGGGCAATGGATGGGGCGTTTACCTGACAACCAACGTACCGTTAGCTCAGCTGCGTGATTACTTTCGTCGCGAGTTGATGGTGAGATTACCTGATGGAGTGGAACTCTTTTCCAGGTTTTATGACCCGCGTTTCTTTCGTGCTTTTCTCGATACATGCACCGGGGAGGAGGCAGAAAAGTTCTTTGGACCAGTCAACTCATACCTGATGGAAGACGAGAAGCCGGAGATTGTCCTGCAGTACAAACTGACTAGTGCGGGTGTTGAAAAGAAGGGCCACCTTTTATCAGAAACGGTTCCACAATGATGTCGGTTTCGTATAACTTGCGAAGCGGGCGTCAGCATATACGCGACTGGCCGTCCTTGTCCGGGATTAACAAAAAGCGCGTTGCCGCTTTGCTGTGGCCTGCATTCGCGGGTTCAAAATCGACTTCGCATTTCCTCGGCTGGCGCCCACCAGGCTTTACGCTTACGCCCACTTCGCGGGCGTTTTGATCATAAAACTAACGCCCCAATCCAGATAACACATTCCCCACAGGTGCCAGTGCGCTTGAAGCCGTTTGGCCCACCACGCTTGCTGCTTCTTGCGCTGCCGCCGCCGCTTGCTGCTGCACACCTTGCTCCGTGTTCGACGCCTGTTGCACCGCATTTTGAACCTCTTGCGCTCCCTGTTGCGCAGCTTGTTGCACCTGGTTTGTGGCGTTATTGACTGCCTGATTCACTTGCTGCTGAGCGTTGTTGACTGCTTGCTGCACTTGCTGCGTTCCCTGCTGCGCCGCCGTCTGTGCCTGCTGAGCTGCCTCACGCACTTGCGACAGCGCTTGCTGCGTCGTTTGTTGCACAGCCGCAAGCGACTGCTGCGTCGTCTGATTTATTCCGGCAACGGCATTTTGCACCGCACCTTGGACTTGATCGGCGGCTGGTCCTGCCGCTTGTTGAGCTTGTTGAAATGCCTGTTGCGCGGTTTGCTGAACCGTTTCCTGCGCCTGATTTATCATTGGCCCTAGTTGGTTCTCCGCCTGGTCCACTTGAGAAATTACGTGCTCGGGTGCAAACGAGTGTGGACAAGGTACTGTCGGTGAGGGAGGGCTGTTCGGAAAACTATTCATGGCGTTCGCCGCAGCGTTCTGCATTTGCTGGGCGACGTCTCCCTCATTGCTTTGTAGTTGTGACGCCGCGTCATTCAGCGATTGAAATGCTGCGTGGGCCGCATCAGAGATAGCGGAGGCAGCCTGCTGCGCCGCACTCGCAACTTGTTGCTGTAACTGCTGTGCACGATCCATTGCCATCTGACCAGCCTGCTGGGCCGCACCGACCGCTTGTTGGGCCACACTTTGCAGTTGCGCCGACGCTTGTTGTGCAGCATTTGTGACTCGCTGCGTAGCTTGATTCACTGCCTGCGACACTTGCTGCTGGGCGTTTGCCACAGCTTGTTGCGCCTGATTCGCCGTTTGTGATGCTGCCTGTTGAACCTGATTCAGCGCCTGCTGAGTGGTTTGTTGCGCTTGTTGAGCTGCCTGTTGAGCGTTTTGCTTGACGCTATTTACCGCATTCTCCGTGGAACTCTGCAACTGGTCGGCGACCGGTCCGGCAGCCTGCTGTACCTGCTGAAATCCTTGCTGGGCAGAATCAGCGATGGTCGACTGTGCCTGTTGCGCAGCTTGCGATGCTTGCGCCTGCGCGCCCGCAACCTGCTGTCCAAGACTCCCCAAACTCATGCGGCCGCTCCCCTGCCCTCAGAAATCCATGCTGCAGCATCGTAACGCTCTTTGACTTCCGTCCAGGCTGCCGCACTCGTTTTTTGTAGCAACAGTGCAAAACGCTCGTCGGCGGGCTTGTCGCCTGCTATCAAAAGCGCCTTGATTTCCGGATGCTCGTCAAAATTCGGCGCAGCTTTGAACATCAACACTACGAAAGCGGTAATCGATGATTCCCAATTAATCCCATGAGAACGTGCGCGCGCAATACCGTTTTGGACCAGGGCGGAGAGTTGCCCATCCGACATTCTACTTGTCAATGTTAGTCCTGCCGGACCGCGTACAATAGTACTTGCATGATCCTTGCGGAGGTGTTGTGCGATGCGCGAAGCAAAATCCGCCTCCGCTACCGGTTGGAACGCAGCGTACTGTTCGGCGCGAATTTTCAGCATTTGGAACTAACCACCAATGATTACGGTCATGTCGCCCTTGATAATGATGTCAGGCGGACCGACGGCCTCGAGTACCGTGTCACTCATGCGCGATGCCGGAAGAAGATTGATCTGAACGGTTGCCGAACCGTTGATGACTACGCCTGGTCCATGTGGCGGGATTGGTAATGGCGTCAGGCATGCATGAATATCTGCGCCACCCGCCGACGCCGTAATCAGATTTCCCATGACGGCTGCGCAGGTTGCTTTCGTAGCCTCTTCAGCGGCTTTCGCTGCCGGTGCTCCGGGTGTTCCGGCGGCTGCGATGGTTGCAGCCTGCGCGACTTGAATAACCGTATCAGAAACCTGTTTTGCTCCCTGGAGAGCGGCCGCAGCCGCCGCTGGAACCCCGCGCCATGCAGGCAAGAAGCCGATCAGAACATTAGGACTGCCTGGACCAGGAAGCAATTGGCCCGGTAACGGGTGAACCACTTTGTCGAGAATTCTAGCTGCAGGTCCGGTGGGCATAGGTGAATTCTATTGTTCTATCAAAAATGTCTCCTGCTTCAAACCGGCTGCAGACATTCGAAACAATAATCCGCGTGGCTCTGCTTCGTCTTCCATTATATATTTGTCAACAGGACCAAATAACGCTGTTAACTCTTCGCTGTTGCACGTCGGCAAGTATGTTCGCATAACTCGCGGATCGTAATACCGAAAGAGCACCGGCTTCGCATTCGGATCATAAACGGTAAGCAGCGTGCGAAAATGCTGGCGCAACATACGGATATCCGAAGCGCTGAGCGCGAAGATACCCCAATGTTTACCCCAGCCCTCGCGCGTAATCCATTTAGTGAACTCCGATCCGACCAACAGGTGCACGAGATAGGGCGCAACTTCGGCGACGTCCGGAGCTAATGCGCCGCGGAACAAACAGATGCATTCCAGATTAGACGCCTGCAGCTTCGACACAAGTCCGGGTACAGACGCGCCATCCAACACGACAAAAACACTGCGCGTGTCATCAGCAAATAGTCGCTCGGTAATTGAAGCACCGTTGTCTGCCATTGTTTGTCGAAGTGGCCACCCGGGCCAATAACGTCACGACTGTCATATTTCGCAAAAAGGCGCACCGCTATGCGCCGCTTGCTGCATCGCCATCGCAGTCGGGCCCAGCGATTCGGCTGCTACCGTCTTCTCTTTTTGAACTTTAGACACCTCACCTGTCTTCGCTTTGTCAGCTTCTTTGGGTGACTTCGGATGTTCGGGATGTGAGCCTGCACCCGTGCCGGGCGCTCCGCCACTATTAATCATCACCATTGTCCCGCGGATGAAGATGCCACCCGGATTGATGTTGATGAAATTCCCCGCGACTTTCAAGGTAAGTGTCGCGCCGCTCTCGATGACAAGGTTAAGGCCGCTCTTCAAGTGAATCTCCATTCCTGAATCCAGCGCGTACTTTTGGCCAACCTTCTCTTGCATGTCAATTCCCGCGCTCAAGGAGACGGTCCCGCCAACTGACTCACTGTGGTCGCCCGCAACGGTTTGGTGGTTATCGCCTTGGATCGATTCAACCTGATCTTTCTGGACGATCAAGTGGCTGTTGTTGCCAATCCATTCCATTTGATCGTGTTCGATCCTGATGTCCTGGTCTCGCTGGCCATGAACGAAGATCTGTTCTTTACCCTTTGAATCTTCGATTCTTATTTCGTTGAAACCGCCTCCACCTTTGGAACTGTTGGATTTGAAAAGTACTGTCTTGGTCTTGTCGTCTGGGAGTTTATAAGGCGGCATCTCTGACGCGTTATAGACTGAACCGACAATTATCGGACGGTCGGGATCGCCTTCCTCAAAATCAACGACAACCTCGTGTCCGATGCGCGGTAAAAATAGAGCGCCCCATTTTTTGCCCGCGGCGTCCTGAGCAACACGAACCCAGCAGGAACTGTCGGCATCCATTTTCCCTTCCCGGTCCCAATGGAACTGCACCTTGACGCGTCCATACTTGTCAGTAAAAATTTCCTCGCCTGCTGGTCCAACCACAATTGCCGTTTGCGTTCCATGTATCACCGGCCTTCGCGTTACTTGCGACGGACGAAACGGCAAGGCAAAAGGAATGCATTTGAACGAATTCTGATAAGTGAACTCGGCGGTTTCACCTGATCGATATCCTCTGATCGCCGCAAAGTGCGAAACCTGGGTTAAAACGTAATCGCCGTCGCCATCGAAATGACGTTCCAGCGAAAACTTATAGCCCGTCATAAAATGACGACAGTTGCTGGTTCCATTCACTGTCAGCCCCGGAACGGTTTCCTGCTGAATACGAATTCCGGTGGTCCGCTTGTTGTCTTCAAAAATTTTTTGCAGCTCGGACGGCTGGTCTCCTCCACCTTTGTTCACGCCGTCAAAGCGTTGCGCATAACCTCCAGGATAGTCGTATTGTTCCAACGTGGAGTTATCCGCGACCCGCAACTTATGAGTTACGGTACCAACCTGGACACTGGCAAGGATGGGTTCAGTCGCATCGAGGTGTTTGTGAGGTAGCTCGAAACAATGGTCCCATAAACTGTACTTGCCGGAGCGAATCTCCTGCGTCTTTTCCCATGACACGATGCGATCGTCCTCTCGCACGCCACCGGTCCATGCTTCATAAATGATCCTTTTTGGGTCCGGCAGATCGCGATGCGCCTGTGGCGTATTCGCCACTATCATCTTATGACCAGACGCCGTGTGCTCGAAAAAGTAAAAGATACCCTCTTCCTCCATCAAACGGCTGGCGAAATCGAAGTCCGACTCACGATACTGAACACAGAAATCCCGCGGACGAAACGTTCCTGCAATTTCGTAACTCACCTCCAGACCTTCCAGCACCTTCCTCAGGATGTCGGGCACACTGAGATGTTGAAAAATTCGGCTTTGTGTTCTTTTCGTCAGGAGCCAGAGTCGCGGCACGACCTCCATGCGATAATTTGTAAGCGTACTAAAGCTCTGTTGGTCTCCATCCTGGCTCCCCTGGCTCAGCCGGCTGCACATGCCATGGAAGAACCGTGGCTGTTCGTTCGGCAACATGAGGGTAACTACAACCGGCTGCCCAAGTAATTTCTCAAAATCCACCACGCTGCGATCTGGAGCAAGAAGGTCCAATTGGAAATTGAAAAGTTGCGAGATCCCCTCGTTTCCAGTGAAACCACTAATGAGCAAATCATCGGTACCAAGTGAAGTGCGCACACGCAGTTGTTGGTTGTCTTGAGTAAAAGCCATTATCTTATTAGGTTCACTAACTGATGTCAGGAAATTGCATATTCAAATTTTCCCGCGTCACCTACGGAAACATGCACGCGAGCAACGCCGGCACCCGTAGCCATGCGCGAAAGGAATTCAGCTGACATCTCCGGCAACAGTGATCTGGTCAGGATATGGTCCACATTGCGCGCGCCGCTTTCAACTTCCTTGCAACGACTGGCAACTTCATCCACGACTTTCGGATCGTAACTGAACTCAGCTCCGTGGTTCTCCTCCAACCTCCGTCCGACCCGGCCTAGCTGAAGCTTGATGATCTCGCGCATTACATCATCAGAGATCGGGTAATAGGGCACCACCACCATGCGTCCCAATAAAGCCGGCTTGAACACTTTGACCAACTCGGGACGGATTGCTTCCACTAAAGCGTCTGGCAGTGGCTTCGTTTCTGGATCTGCGCATAGCTTCATGATCGTGTCTGTGGCAGTGTTTGAAGTCAGGAGAATGACTGTGTTTTTGAAATCTATCTCGCGTCCTTCGCCATCTTCGAGCATGCCTTTATCAAACACCTGGTAGAAAAGTTCCATGACATCGGGATGCGCTTTTTCGACTTCATCAAGCAGAACAACTGAATAGGGCTTGCGTCTCACTGCTTCCGTTAGCACGCCACCCTCACCGTACCCCACATAACCTGGCGGTGAGCCTTTCAGAGAGGAAACAGTATGTGCTTCCTGATACTCGCTCATGTTGATCGTTACCAAATTTCTTTCACCGCCATAAAGAGTATCGGCAAGTGTTAGCGCAGTCTCAGTTTTACCGACGCCGCTTGGTCCAACCAGTAGGAATACTCCCACCGGACGACGCGGATCGGTAAGGCCTGCGCGCGAAGTGCGAATACGTTGCCCAATTGCGTCCAATGCGTGCGCCTGTCCGATCACTCTTTGCGCTAGCCGATCCTTCAATGCCAGCACGGTTTGAATCTCGTCAGTCAACATCTTGCCGACCGGGATTCCAGTCCAGCTAGAGATTACGTCCGCGATTGTTTGCGAATCCACGCACGCCTGCATCAATGGCTGCTGACCTTGTAGCTTCTTCAGATCTTCATTCAGCGTAAATAAACGCGCGCGAAGAGCATTGACATCAATTGCTGGCGGAACAGCACCCGCTTCTGCCACCGGAGCCGCCGCACTAACAGCGGCGGCTGTTGCTCCAACAGCGGCCGATGCTACTTTAGCGCCGTTACCCGAAACAGTTTGGGCTGCCGCGCTTACACCTTTGAGCGCGTGCTCTTCCAACTGAGTTCTGATGTCGCGGATCTCGTCGATTATCTTTCGCTCTTTTTCCCACTGTTCCTTCAGTGATACGAGGCGTCCTTCTTCGGCGGTCTTTGCGACTTGCAGTTCCTGCGTTCGCTCGGTGTGGTCCATACCGGTCGCAGACTCGCGATCCAATGCGGCAATCTCTGTTGCGAACTGTGAAATGCGCCGCTCCGCATCTTCAACGGCCGCCGGAATTGCACCTTGCCCTATCGCCACGCGAGCACAGGCAGTGTCGAGCACACTCACCGATTTATCAGGCAGTTGACGACCGGTAATGTAACGATGCGAAAGCTTGACCGCGTCTGCCACCGCTTCATCCAGGATTCGCACCTTGTGGTGATTCTCGAGCGACTCGGTCAGGCCGCGCATCATGGCAATCGCTTTCCCTTCGTCGGGTTCTTCAACCTTTACTACTTGAAAGCGGCGGGCGAGCGCGGCGTCTTTCTCAAAATACTTTTTATATTCGGCCCAGGTAGTGGCCGCGATAGTCCGCAGTTCTCCCCGCGCCAACGCGGGCTTCAAAAGGTTCGCTGCGTCGTTCTGTCCAGCAGCACCACCGGCGCCGATCAGAGTGTGAGCTTCATCGATAAAAACGATGATCGGTTGCGCTGATCCTTTTACTTCATCGATAACTGACTTAAGGCGATTTTCAAATTCGCCCTTGATTCCGGCGCCAGCCTGCAACAGCCCTAAGTCGAGCGTACGGAGAGCTACATTCTTTAACGGTGCAGGGACGTCACCTCGTGCGATTCGCAATGCAAACCCCTCTACCACGGCCGTCTTTCCCACCCCAGCCTCTCCAGTGAGAATTGGATTGTTTTGCCGGCGACGAGTCAGGATGTCGACCACTTGTCGAATTTCGAAGTCACGACCAAGCACCGGATCAATCTGTCCGGCCCGCGCTTTCGCAGTTAAGTCAATCGTAAATTGATCCAGGGCTTTTGTTTTTCCAGGGGCCGCAGGTTTCGTCCCATCGGCAGGTGCTGACTCACCCAGCATAGTCGCGGTGCGATCTTCAGCAGAACCATTCGTTATATTGGGCAGATCTTTTTTGAGCGACTCTAACGAGATGGCGGCAAATTCTTTCGAGACCTCTCTAGCTAATCGTGATAACTGTTGGTTCTCCAGCAGCGCGATTAACATGTATCCACTGCGAACCTCCGCCGCGCTGTAATCAACTGAGCCGATTAACCACGCTTGCTCGATCCACTCTGGCAAGCGCGGCGACAGGGCGGGCGTTCGAGTGTTTCCAGTTTTCAACCTTTCGAGAGATTGCGTGAGATCCTTGGTGATTCTCGACGGGTTAATTTCGAATTGACGGAAGATACGTGAGATATCGGTATCAGGCGCATCAACTAGCTTTAACAATAAATGCTCGGGCTCGACATCGTAGTTTGTTTTGGAGAGACAAAGTCCGGCGGCGCCTTCCAAGGCGCCGCGACACGTCTCATTCAATCTGCCAATTAATGATTTTAGATTGACGCTCATAATGCCCTTCCTTTTTGGAGCGCGGGCGTCCCCGCCCGCACCTCTGGAGCCAACGCATCCTCGCCCGCATTTTCTTCAAAAAACGATCAGCGGGGGAGGACGCCCGCGCTCCCTCTACAGCACAACTTGCTCATCATTCGTAGTACGGTCTCGTGTTTTCAACCAGCTCGTCCAGCCAAGCTTTGGCCCATCTGCGCTTGATGCTCGCAGCTGACACGGTGGAACGTCTGCCGCCTTCAATACCAATTGGAGATCAAAATCAAATTCCAGCCCAACCAAATGTTGCAGTAGTTCGTTGATTGGTCGAAAGGCAGAACCGTCAGGCACGAAAGTCTTAAACTCGTGAAAACTTAGCGGGCCCAGTCGAATGCGGAACTTCGACTGCGAATCCCACACTCGGCTTCCCGCAATTGTATTGACGCCGAGATTACTAAAAGCAGCTCCGAGTCGAGTGACATTGTCATCAAGCGATAACCACTGACCGGAAAACTGAACAACACGCGCCGGCACTGAAAAATAATCACTGATGATTGCGGCGATAGCGCTTGCTGAGTGTGGCCGCTGGGCGACGAGTCCACCGTAATATATCAATGCCTGGTCATCGAAGGAGGAGCGGCCCCGCAGCCCCCCTGTACCCATGCCCGTAATATCGAACAAGTAGCTTGTGAATTGATCAAGCTCACCACGTTCGTAGGCAACAGGAAACCGGTGCTTCTCCCACATCCGATAGAAAAGCGAGATCATTCGGTGATTGAAAATGTCCAGAAAGGCCCATAGCGCAGTGTCTTTGTAGCGAGCCCTGTCCATGACAAGTTCTGTGTAGTGGTGAGGCAGAACTCCCAATGGACCAGTCAGGCCCATAAAAGCGACCATCATGTCAGGTTGTGCTTCGAGCGGTTCCTCCGCATCCCGCGTAATCTCGTAGATTTCACTCGCAGGAAACGACAGAGTTTGACGCGTGCGAAAGCGGACCACTTCACGAGACGGAGGAGTATCGCGACCGACAGGTTCGCGGTCGGGTTCGATGCGTTCGAGCAGCCGAACCGCTTGAAAGAATTCAAAGCGGAACGCCTCATCAAACAACTCCTCGTCTAGAGGAGGATCTGTTCTCCGCTTCTCGGTGGCCATCGCTTAAGCACGCCCTCGCGCTGTTTTGTTACTGCGACAAGTTCGTTGAAAGAGTTCATTGACGTGTAGAGAGCCAGGAACCGTTCCAACACTGATGAGAAAAGGAAGAGTCCACTCCCAACATATTGTTCCTCATCAAACTCAATGGTCGTTTCGATTCCACGTACAAAGCCCGAACCGATTCGGGATCCGGTTTGCCGCACCACGCGGCGGGTGCTCACTTGGTTTATCCCAGTAATCTGTCTCCTGGTTGCCGCCGAATCGCTCAGGTCATAGAGGAAAAGTATCTCCTGCAAAGCATCGGGAGAGCCGTTCTTAGTGGGATCGCCAAGGGATAAGTGATTAAGAGTAAGATGGGATAGCAAGCGCCACTGCGTAGCTCGGCGTAGTGGCGGACGCAAAGTGTCTGTGGGCTTTGTCAAACAATGAATGCCAGAGAGTGGTATTGCCCCTTCGACCTCCAGATCTCCCTGAGTTCCACCCCACGGCAGTCTTGCCGGCAGATCTCGATTCGTACAAGTAGCCCGCACAGTTAGTACCGAGGTTGCAGGCACGTGTGGATTAAATCCGAGATCCACCAGTGACAGAAAAACCTCAGTTCCCGGGTCCTCAGAACGAAGCGATGGACGGCGCGACCCGTACCAGAATGTCCTGTCCTTTTCATCCTCGCGCGCGTGTCGAAACGAGTAGAACGGATAAAACTCACGCAAGCCACCTTGCTGCGGATCATCAGCTACAACGGAGTCTATTCCATAAACCTCAGTGGTCATCGGCCGGCGCACGTCGGGGATAACGTGATACTCATGTTGCCGGCCACTCAGGTGTATTGGTTCCGTGACTTCGCTAAAAAGATTTATTACGGGCGTACATCCAAGTTGGAAAGTATCAGCGCTGACATTTCCCCGCGGCGGAGTAACATTCTTCAAATAAATGTGAATGTCAAAATTTTTGCCAAACCCGCTGTTCGCAGCCGCACGTAGACCAGTAATATCCACAAACAAAAACTTCTCGGGCATGGCAAAGTATTCAGACAGCAAACGGTATCCCGCGAATGAACGCGCCGTATATTGCAGTAGCGACTCCTCCTCTTCGAAGCCAACTTGTTTCAAGCTATTGGGGGGAAGCACGACTGGAGAGATACGCAGTGGCGATAGCTTGCGAGTGCGGCGAGCGGCGTCAGCCTCAATCTTTCCGGGATGAATCTCTACGCGCGTAGAGTTGTTAAAGATAATCTCGTAAAGCGGGTTGACTAGTTGCGGCTCAGCCCTGAGATAGAATCGAAGCGAGTCTATCGACTCCTGGCCTTCTCCGGTCTTTAACGTTGCCAGTGTTTGCTCGTTAATGCAGGCGAGCCGTATTTTAATAACGGCATCTCCCCACTTGCCGCGAGTATCTACAGGATCCAGGGATTCGAGCGAAGCATTTGTCACCTTTACCGGCCACAGAGTAACGTCGTAACCAGTACGAAAGCGACAGCGCGTATCTTGCACGGATTGCGAAAATAGTCCCGTACCGCGCGGAATGTCGTATCCAGTCGTTAACACACCTTCCTTCTGAGCAAATTTGACAATTGCCATAGACGGAACAGGCGCGAGGTAGTGGGGATAGAGAACGTTGAGAAACGACTCAGTTATCTCGGGAAAATCATCGTCCGCTTTCAGGTGGATGCGTCCAGCGAGAAAAGCGAACCCTTCGATTAGCCGCTCAACGTGAGGATCTTCGGTTCTGTCTGCCTCGAGCAAAAGTCGCGAGGCGATCTTCGGGTACTTCTGGGCGAACTCAGCCCCCATCTGGCGCAGGAAGATAAGTTCACGTTCATAGTACCCAAGAAGATCGTCGCGCATATCAGTTTATTAGGGTACGCATCCCGTACGCAGTCGCCCTGACCAGCTACTCCTCGTGGACAACGTATTGGCCGCTACCCATTTGGACCACCGTATCAAAGGCAATTGGTTCAGGTTCGGGACTCAACTTCAGATGAGCGTTGATCCGAAAATGCATTAGTCGGTCTGTCGACTGTGAAGGTTGAAACGTGACCACCACCGACTCCAACCGTGGCTCAAAAATCCTGATCGTATTTTCGATCTGCCGGCGAATCTCTTTCTGATCCTCAATTTTCTGCGGGTTGAGATTCGTGAAGTCCGGCAGTCCAAATGCAGCAACAGAATTGTTGATTTCTTTAAGATCAGCAAGCAGGTCGGGCGCTAACTGTCTTGTATTCAGAAGCCATTCAAGATCCCTTTTGACGGCGTCTCGCAATTGTCTAACGCTTTTGGGACGCGAGACGTCTGCTTCTCGTGAGGCATCAGGGTCGTAATCGAGCAGCCGGTCAAGAATGGATATAGTAACCCCGGTTTCGTCTTTGCTTGTTCTCGCCATGTCAGGTAAGACTGCAGGAACTTATCGGGCTTGCACTGAATCGAGATGGAAAGCGGCTGAACCTCCGCCTTCCACTCAACCAGTAAGCGACACGATAGGGCTTAGAACTTCACATTTGCCTTTACATCCCAGCCCATTTCACCTGCGGGCGAACCACTGCCATCAGGCTTTTGCTCCTGATACTCAACGTGGAACTTAGCAAAGTTCAGGCTCACGCTTTCGCTTAGTAGATCTCCCTCGCCATGGCCGGCTAGCTGGACTGAACTGATCAGAATGTCAGTCAACTTGATCTTAAGATATTCAAGCGGTTTTTCCCCCGCCTTGCGTACAGTGATCGAGCCTTCCTTTAGATGTTTGCCATTGGCACAGAAGAGCATGAGTGCGGCAGAAGCTTTGTCAATGAATTTCGTAACACTAATATCGTGAATACTCACTTTACCGGCACCACCTCCCCCTCCGCTGCCGTGAGTTCCCGTCTGGTTCATTCCCCAGCTAAAGCTTTCAATGTGAATTTCGTCCTTATGATTTTGGTCCTTCGACTCTCCCTTGATTCCATCAAGCTTCAAAAACATGTCAACAGCCATATCATGCCTCCTTCGTGGCTTAGGTTAATTCCAACCGTGTTGTTTCAGAAAGTTTGTCGACTGGTACTTTTTCTTGCTGTCACACATCTTCACTTTCTCGCGACCAGAGAAATTACGATCCACGAGAACGAATTGGATTTCATTGCTCATTAACGCGTAGCTGGCGGAAGTTCGGCTACGAGTCGCAAAGAGACAGTCAGCTCATCCAACTGGTAGTGAGGCTTTAAAAATGCCACTGCCTTATAAACTCCAGGCTTTCCGGCCACTTCGCTAACCTCAATGCGAGCTTCACTCAATGGTTTTCTGGCTTTCAATTCCGCGCCGCCGAGGTCTCCTCCCAGTACGTACTGATTGATCCACTGGTTGAGAAATTGTTCGCATTCAGCACGCGACATAAAACTACCAATCTTGTCGCGCATCATCGCTTTGAGATAGTGAGCGAACCGAGAAACCGCCATGATGTATTGCAACTGCGTAGAGAGCCTGGCGTTCGCATTCGCCGCATCTTGATCGTACTTCTTCGATTTTTGTGCCGATTGGGCACCAAAGAACGCCGCGTAGTCAGTATTCTTGCAGTGCACTAACGGGATGAACCCAAGGTCTGAGAATTCCTTCTCACGGCGATCGGTGATGGCGATTTCCGTCGGACATTTCAGGGCGATATCACCTTCGTCAGTTTGAAAGGTATGTGTTGGCAGCCCCTCCACCAGACCACCACCTTCAACACCTCTGATGGCCGCACACCACTGATATTTAGCAAACGACTCTGTTAGGCGAGTTCCAAAAGAGTAAGCCGCGTTACTCCAGAGATATTTGTTGTGATCCCTGCCGGTGACGTCTTCCTGGAAATTGAACGTCTCAGTCGGTTCAGTCTCCCTGCCGTAAGGTAAGCGCGCCAGTGTTCGCGGAAGCGTTAGCCCGACATAGCGCGAATCTTCTGATTCACGGAACGAACGCCACTTGGCATATTCGGTGCGGTCGAAAATCTTGGCGAGATCCCGAACTTCTGTGAGGTCCTGATAATTGTCCCAGCCAAACAGTTGTGGATTTGCCGCACCGATGAAGGGCGCATTAGCAGCGGCTGCAACCTGCGAGATCTTCTCCAGCAGCGACATATCCTGCGGGTGGTTGGTAAATTCGTAATCACCGATCATGGCGCCGTAAGGCTGACCGCCAAAGGTTCCGTACTCTTCTTCGTAAATCTTTTTGAAGAGTGCTGATTGATCAAACTCAGCCGCGCGCTCAAGATCCTTCAGCAGATCCTTTTTCGAAACATTGAATACTCGGATTTTGAGCATTGGCCCTGTTTCGCTGTTCATCACCAAATGATGAAGACCACGCCATGAGCCCTCAAGTTGTTGAAATTCCGACGCGTGCATTATCTCGTTGAGTTGCAATGACACGAGACGGTCAATCTCTGCGATGCGAGCGTTGATGGCCGTATCCATGTCTTTGGAAACAACCAGCTGCCCCCCCATCACTTCCTGCACAAACTCACCGATCATGTCCTTAGCCGCTTGCACCTGTGACTCATTACGCGCAAGACGTCCTTGAGACAGTATGCGACTGAGCAGCTCGCTCTCCTCCTGCTTCTCTACAGTAGCGACCGATTTCTCCTTACTTACCTCGTTACTCATTTGGCTCCTCCTTCGGTGCGCCGCCATCAGTTGCTCCAGACGACTCAAGTCCGAGCGCTGAGCTCAGTTGCTGTTGCGCGCTGGTGTTAGCAACAATGTCGTTGAGTATTTGTTCTAGTTTGTCGTTGCCATCCATTTTGGACAGAAGGTCGGAGAGTCGTTTCCGCCCTTCGACCAATTTCCGGAGCGGATCAACCTGCTGCACAACATTATCAGGATGAAAATCATCCAGACTCTTGAATTTGAGTTCAACACCTAACTTGCTTCCATCTCCGGTCAGCTTGTTGTCCACACGATATGCAAGTCGAGGTTTCATGGCCGCAAGGACCTGGTCAAAGTTATCTCTATCTATTTCGACAAACTTGCGGTCCCTCACGCGCGGGAGTTGCTCCTCAGGCATTCCGGAGTAGTCACCGAGCGCTCCGAGTACAAACGGTAGTTCCTTGTTTTCGATAGCGCCGCCGATTTCCACATCGTACGTAATATGCACGCGTGGCTTGCGAACACGATCTAACTTGTGCTGCAGACTCTCTTTTTTAGGCATTAGGGTTTGCTCCTTTCAAGAATCATGGATGATTACCGATAAAATTTTTCAACCTGCTATCTGCTGGAGAGCTTAGGCCAGTAAAGATTTCTTAACGACCCGGTCGTGCCCACTACGATTGAGAACTCTGATCTGTGGTGCCAAAGCCGAGCACTTCCCTCAATTGCCCGAGTACGTTCCCGTCCTTTATCACGTCTTCCAGCCACACCTCAAGGGGCATTTGCCCCCATTTGATAGCTCGCTGAACGAGATAGGAGACGGGACTGTGTGGTTCTGCTCGTTTAAAGTACTCTGCCACCTCGGCAAGTTGCCGGAGCGCATCGGCTCTAGTGTTAATCGGGCCTCCTGCCATTCGAGTCCCACCGTCAGCTGAACTATTACCATCGGCGCCAGCAGTTACCGGTATCGGGTCGGGCTCGAGTATACGCTTCTCTTTGACTAATTTATCTACTAGGGAACGAATGCTTTCGAGGGCCTTTTTTAGGGCTCCCAGTCCCGGGGTCTGTCTACCAAACCTCTCATCCATTACCCGATCCAGTGCCTGAAACTCTTCCCAGGATTCGTTTAGGACGAGATTAGTCGTTTCATAAAAAGCTCGGCGGGTACTATCTTTCGCCTTGCGCCAGGCTTCGCCGGTTGTCTTACCTTCGTCTTCGGCTTGTTGCTTCAGCGCGGACATGCGTTCATACGCACTTGCCTCGAGGCTTTCAATATTTTCCGGTATGTCGAATTTTGTCGACTCTTCCCATTGAAGGTAGGAATAGTCTATACCGGTACCGCTGTTCGTCAATGAAAGCTTCTTCAGTGGTATTTCGACCTTGCCGTCCATAAAGGACACCGCATTAGCACGGGCTTCCAGATCGCCATCCTCCGCAAGCGGAAAAACAGTGTCCCAAAAATTTTCATGTAGTGCCCGCATCACCTTCAGACCATCTCTTAGACCAACGAAACCGTGTAGCTCAACCAGCGCTTCTGTTAACCAGGCGGCGATTTGCAAATCTTTCGTTCTGGTAGCTAAGGCATTACTAGACAGGTCTACAACTTTGGCCCATTCCGCAAGCTTGGGCTCTCGCTGCCAGTCTCCCTGCGCCAGATTATCGTCAGCCCGCCGGGCTTCACGTATTTCATCATAGACTTCGCTGTACTGCAGGTTTTCGCCACTGGCATTTTCTGCGGACAGCGGCGCGATCAGCGCTGCGACATCAACTACCTGTACAGGTGAAGGTACAACCTGAACTACGGCCGCTGAATCTTGAACAACTGCGGACATCAATGACTCTCCTCCATACTTCCGGGCGTCACTTAGACCTACTTAGAAACGTAAATCATTAGGAGCGCGGGCGTCATCGCCCGCAAGTACAACCACATAGAACCATGCGGGCGAGGACGCCCGCGCTCCAAGAGTACGATCAATTCGATTTTTGTTCAGCGAATTGTATCGATTCAATCTCAAACAGGGTCTTATCTTGATCATCAACACGGAACATCCGCAAGCCCACAGAGCGATAAACCTCTCCGCCAAGATCCTGCCAATCCGTCAGTCTGCCGAGTTTAGTTTGATCATCTGGATGCTCGCTTGTGCCTTCATAAAGAGACGGCATATAGACTTCACCAATCGTGCCGTCCAGCGCCTCTACCCGAGCGCTCGCCCACAGCAGGTCTCGCAGTTTGCCAGGTGGTGAGATTTGCAGGCTCTTAATCTGCTCAATGGGCATCCAAACATACTTGTCTTTTACAATAAGTTCCAGTACTGGCGCCACAAAATCGTCGTTGTCGCGAATATCCGAAAATTCTTCACCATTCAGCTTGCCCGAAAAGGCGGGTCGTGCCTCTTCAGCCTGATCCAGCGTTGCTCGCGCTTCCGCCCATTCACCTTTGCGAACGTGATTCAACGCAGCGAGATTCAAGTCGATATACGTGGGCGGCTCCTTGAGAAAGTGCGGCTGAACTCCTTCAGTAAACAATCTGCGCCGCTCTTGTTCTGCCTTGATGTTAGCTCGATAAATCATAACTCCGAGTTCTGCTGCCGTACTCTGGTGAGCGAGAACATCGAGCTGCTTTTCCGCTCTCTGCCATTCTCCCGCAAAACACAGCAGTTCGAAAAGAAAGGTTCTCCGCGATCCATCAGCCGGATCGGCTCTTACCTCATTGGTAATCTGATCGATGGCCTCCTGCAGCTTTCCCGCTTCAAAGAGTTTCTTTCCGACGCTCATGATTTGCAGCCTCGCTTTCTGTCGAACAGCTATACTAATTTCTAATACTTTGCGGTGCGTGCAGGTTTGTAAACAAGGTCCGTTGAAAGGGATTGTTTGTACTTGACGGACGCAACGTAGTGCGCACTGGAGCACCCCCTACATTCCACGAAAGAGTGTACTGGTTGTCTGAGGTACGGCTGGGCGCACCTGCAGCAAACATCTTGAACAGACCCCATGCGCCCGGGAATGTCCGTTCCACAGGTGGTTCTCCGTTGCCTCCAATAACTGAGATTTTCGCGCCCGAAGAGCCGGCTCGAGCAGGCCACACAAACTTAGCTGAAGCTGGGCCACTACCGCGCGTTTCAACTCGTGTTCCGTCGATTTCGATCACTACATCAGTGTTCGGCACTGACTGTAATGTGATGTCGTAGGTTACCTCAGGCTGTTGACCACCATTCGGGAATAACGCTTCTCTTAAGCGACGCACGTTGTTTAGATAAGTGACATAGCTCTCAGAAAATTTAAATGCTCCCGTTTCCTTTAACCTCCACTGACCCTGAGCGTCTTCAAAAGAAGGAGACAGTTTTTCATTGAAGAAGTTCGTGAACTCGCCATTCGCTGGATTCAAGAATCGCGCCAAGTCAGTGACCGACGACTCACTCGAATCTGTAAATGGAAATCCGGATTCGATTGCGCGCGCGCGTGGATAAATCTGTTCGCGCCACGCCTGCTCAATCTGCTCGTAACTGCGGCCGTACAACATTGCCCGCATATTATCAAGCGGTTGCTTCAGTAAATTTTTTACATCGACGGCTGCGGCTGTTCGAAAACTATCAAGCAGGTTAGACACTGCCTGATCCGCCTTCTGTAAACCGATATCATCCTTTCCAGTTAACAGTGACTTGGATGTTTGTGCTAACTGATCGGCCGAAGCGCCTTCTAATGGATCAAGTACTCGTCGCAATTCAGCCCGGTACTGCGACATCGGTGAGCTATCTTTCTTTGCTGTGCCGGATGTGACAAATTGGAAGAGCGGCCGAAACTCTTTTTCAACTTCCGTATCGCCGCCGAGTTGATCATCCGCGCCACGAGAAAACCAGCTCTTGATCCACCCCCATATCCCAGTACTCTCTGGCTTCGCCGAGATCTTTGTATTACGCGCAACGGCAGACATCACTCGCTCCATTGGCGAATCAGTCGACGACAGTGCCTTTAACGCTTCAACTGCATCGTCCTTTCCCTGGAACTGGCGAATGCTGATGCCGCGCACAAATCGTCGCCACTGATCGGTATACTCGCGCAGGTACATGCCTTCAAGCTTACTAATGTCCGTGCTCTGCGCCTGCGCGGTCGGAGCCGCCGATCCCATAACCCAATCGTCCTTGCTGATCTCCTGCGCAGCTGAATCAATTGCGGGACGCATATATTGGCGGTAACCTTCAATCGTAAAACTTCCAGGCACCGTATAGTTGCTCACCAGCACGCCACGACCGCTGCCTTCAAGAATTGAATCCAAATTGACCGGCGTCGTCTTGGCATTAATTTCCGTTACCACTCGCTTATAAAAACGGTTGACAGGTGGGTACGCGGCAAGCTTTTGCCGTACTTCAGATACCAGTTTATCGTCGACCTTGATGTGCGGAGCGTCTGCCTGACCGGCCTGATGCGCGAAGAAATCAAGTTGCTGCTGTGAAACAATCTCCATGTCGGCCGGCGACGACTTTTTCCAGTACTCCTGCAATTGGTTCGCCAGAAAGGTCGGCTCCACCCGCGACGGATCCGCCAGCATCAGATACGCTTTCAATAAATCGTAGTTACGTCCGAGGACATCGTCAGCACTTGCAGATTGTGCCTCATCGGACTGACTTTGTGTCGCCCTTGCGGGGATTGTAGCCGGGCCGGAAGCGAATGCCTGAAGATCCTGTTCCAGCGCGGCAACAGTAAATTTGAAGTACCGGCCGTTGATTGAGTCGAAGTAGATCGTTCGCAGCGAGTCGTTTATGCCGTTTCCTGAATACAAACCGAACCTGAGCCGAAGAGGTGGCGAATTTCGATGATAGTTGTCCAAC
>JBHEMC010000043.1:0-36541 GCA_046262775.1 Pyrinomonadaceae bacterium
GTCCCATTAGATCACATCGTGGCACAACTAAATATCGATATGATCGGTCGGAGTAAAAAGGCCGGCGACACGAATCCACGGAACAAAGATCTATCGGGCCCCAACGATGTCTACGTTATCGGTTCCACGATGATGAGTACTGATCTCGGTGAACTGGTCGATTCGGTAAACAAGTCATTTCTTAATATTAATTTCGACAAACGGTATGACGATCCAGCGGACCCAAACCGTTTCTTTTTCCGCAGCGATCACTTTAACTACGCACGGAAGGGCATTCCAATTATCTTCTTCTTTGACGGCGTACATGAGGATTACCACCAGCCCGGTGACTCTGCGGATAAGATCGATTATCAAAAAATGGAAAAAGTGGCCCGGACCGTTTATATGACGATGTGGGAGGTTGCAAATCGAGCGACGCGGCCGAAGGTCGATAAACCCTTGCCTGCACAATTCGCCGGAAATTAGTCAGCGCGTTGGGCAACCATTAACCGGTAAGCCTCGGCGCGTGGAATCTTCAACTCACGTGCCGCCTTCTTCAATGCGGTCCGGTGATCGAAGCCTTCGCCTTCAAATTGACGAACTAACTGAGCAATTGTTTTTTGGACTGAAGCGCCGGCCGGGGGTTCAATCACGGAGTGATTAATGAGGAGCACAATCTCGCCTCGTGCATTCTGCGACTCCGAAAAATATTCAGCAAGTGAACTCAATCGACCTCTTTTGATCTGCTCGTGCAGTTTCGTTAACTCCCTCGCGACAACCGCCTCCCGTTCGCCCAGAATTTCGAACCCATCTTTCAATGAAGCGGCCAGACGGTGAGGCGCTTCGTAAAAAACCAGTGTCGCAGGTATTGCACGCAGTTCATTCAAGCGCGCGCGTCTGGCACCGGAGCGTGGAGGTAAAAAACCTGCAAACAAAAACTGATCGGTTGGTAAACCAGACGCCACGAGTGCTGTGACGACGGCACTTGGACCAGGAATTGGGACGGCGGTGATGTTCTTCTCGACAGCGAGCCTGAGCAATCGATACCCGGGATCGTTGATGAGTGGGGTGCCGGCATCGGAAATCACGGCGAGGTCAGTTCCTTCAGCTAACAATTTCAACAGTTGTCGGCTGCGTTCGAGCTCATTGTGTTCGTGATAACTAATCGTTTTAGTATCAATCCCGTAGTGTTGCAACAGCTTGCGAGAGTGACGCGTGTCTTCGCAGGCAATCAGATCTACTTGTTTAAGTACTTCAACGGCTCGATAGGTGATGTCGTTGAGGTTTCCGATTGGCGTTGCGACCAGATACAGGGTTCCCGGCATATTGCCTATTGTGGCATTAACCTGGCGGCTCAGAACAGGTGTAATAGGTCTTTGGTCTTTAGTGGTTTGACCTTTGTAACGGCCACCGCTCGATTGTTGGTAAGTTCGTCGTGCAGACCAACACCAATGATCATAGGCTAAAGATTAAAGACGAAAACTAAACCAAACCGAAGATCGTGCGGCGAACGACCAACACAGGACAAAAGCCTCGACCGTTTGGCGGCCGAGGCTTTCAAAGGGAAGTTTACCGGCAGGTAGATTTGGCAGGGGTTACTGAGGGAATGGAAGTCGTCTCCACCAATCGTTATTGTTGTTTCGACCGCCACCACGGCGGTAGTCGTCGTCACGACCGCGGTACACATCGTTGTAGCGGAATCCATAAACGGCACTGATCGTTCGCAACTCCTGCTGAATCTGTGACCACTCAGACGCTAGTCGACTGTCAAACCAGCGCGGCCGGGCGATTCGATCAACTTGCTGCGCATCTGACAAAACCTGACGCGCCTCGTCAGCACTGCGATTCAAGTCGCGACCGTTGCCCACTTGAGATTTCAGCTTGCCGACAGAGCGGCGAAAGTCGTGTACTTCCGAGTTAATGCGGTCTTCGCGCTGCGTTCCATCGACTCGACTCCGATCGAGTGCACGGTCCATATCGCGCTCAAAGTCTTTTGCAAGGCGGTCGAGTCTGTTTACCGAGTCTCGAAGGTAGCGGTCGTTATTGCGTCCATAGCCACGATTGTCCGGATAGCGTCCCCCTTGTGCAGCTGCGATAGCCGGTAAACAGAGTGCCAGCGCAGCAGCAGCAAAAATTGAAAATTTCAGTGTGTGCCGGTCTTTCATTTTTCAATCTCCTCTTTACAGCGTTGATTCTGCTTATCCGTTCAACCGATTTCGAACGCCAGCCGGGGATATTTTGCCAGCATCGCTGCCCGCAATTTGGCAACTGCCGTGCCTTTGACACCAAACAGCAAAGGCCGGCGATTTTTCGGCAAAATTACCGGCCATAAGCCCAGTTGAAAAAATTAGAACTTGAAAAGGTGAGAGGTATAGCGCGAAAAGGTGCAGTCGATAACGGAAATCGGTAGCGGCTCGTAAGGTCAGATTCAAATGCGATCGAGCAGCCGAACGATATGACGCTTAATACTCAACTCGTGGAATATCTCCTGACCGCCCTCTGGAACAACGACGGCCCACGCCGGCTTTCCGGCGTCAGAAGTCACCAGCAACAATTCGTTGGTGGCGCGTTTCAAACCCAGATGACGGATGCTTGCGTAAGCCAGTCCGGCGCCACGAACGATTCCATCCCTCGGTGTGCGAGGCCAGCCTGCCTCAACGTAAAGCATTCGTACTCCGTAACCAAGAGTTAGCAGAGTACCTGCCATTGTAGAGTTTCCGACGTGAAAGCGATGGCTGTCGGTGCGTGAGACTTGAATGCCGGCGCCCGTCCGATTCATTTCGCCTGCGATGGTGTTGAAGGTCGTCATGAGCCAATCGACACCGGCTTGGCGCAAGAGGTCGTTCGATTTCCGCAGAGACAAGTATTCTGCGAGCTCCCCGTGACCCGCTCGCCTGGCCCTCTGCTCGGCTTCGTTCAACACCACGGCCCATGCCTCATCAAGCTCGCTCACTGGACCTCCTTCGTAATACTCGTTGGTAGTGCCCGTTTGCGATGGTATCATGACGTGCGAATCGTCCCCCATACCTTTAGATCTGATGTTCGGCTAATCCATGTCCGGAACTGAGTCACTAATGAATACGATTCGCGAATCGGTGCGTCGCTCGTTGCTCATAATTATCATCTCCGCCCTCGGCGGCGTAACCCAACATGCACTTGCACAGAGTCAATTACCGGATCCCAGCACTCGGGTTAGCGATTTCGCCGGCGTCCTCGACGCGGGTGCCCGGGAGCAGTTTGAGAGCACTCTTGCGAACCTGAAGCAACGGAGCAAGATTGATCTTTATGTTGTTACCGTTCAAGACACTGGTGAGGTTGAGCTGTTCGAGTTTTCGCAGAAACTCGCTCGCGATTGGAATATCGGTTGGCGTAGCAGTCCTGGCAAGAGTCTTCTCCTCGTGATCTCCGTTGCGGCAAAGAACTCTTTTACACAATTCAATCGCCGAGTCCAAAACGATCTGCCGGATGGAATGCTGGGCGATGTTAGTCAGCGCATGCGTGGTTTGCTCAGCTCTGGTCAATTTGCAAAGGCTGTTGATGGAGCAATCCATCAGTTCGCCACCGCCTTGTCACAGAAAATTGGTTTCAGTCTGGACGAGATAGACAAACCAACAAACGTTGTAGCTGAGCGCAACTCTGAACCAATCAACTCTGAAGCGCCAACTCCTACTCCTGATCTGCAAGCAATCAAAGTTGCCGCGACGGAGAAAACAAGACCACGCATTGTAAGCGATATCAAACCTGCTCAACCTGCGCGAGCCTTAAAAAGCAAGACTGCATCAGTTCCCGTTCGGACGCCCGCCAACCAAACACCTGAACAAGTAGACGATGACGCAGAGGCCGAGGAGGTCGAATTAACTTTGACGCTTCCTCTCGCTGAAAGAGCGTTGAAACTTCAGGAATTCCTGGCCAATCACCCAAATTCAAAATCCAGAACACGCGCTACTGAATTGCTGATTAGTACTCATGCAGGCCTCGGGGATCAGCAAATGAAAAATGGCGACAGCACCGGTGGCGTCGACCAAATGATGCTCGCCATCAGCGAAGCGGATCCGAGTATCTCGGACAAGCTATTTTCCGGTGTGATTTCTCAAATTCCGCTGAATCTTTATTTGCGTGGCGAACGTGCGGCCGCCTTCAAAGCAGCGCAAGAGATTGAAACGAAGTTTGGTGCGGACCCAAAGCGGCTCGTGACGCTCTCGGGCTTTTACATGGGGATTGAACGAGGAGATGAAGCAATCAGACTGGCCGAAGAGACGCTGAAGTTGGCGCCGGATATGGCTGAGGCTCACCATGCACTTGCCCTCGGCCTGCACATCTCTCTGCGCCTCGAGGAAGCTATCGCCGAATACAAACGCGCAGTTGAACTCGATCCTACTCTGAAGACAGCACGAGCGAGTCTTGCGGATCTAACACGTGCTAGCGGCAAGAGTGAAGAAGCATTGGCCCTTTATAACGAGCAGTTGAAGAGTGATCCTAAAGACAAGTCTGCGCGCACCGGCGTAGTCATGGCTTTGTTGGATCTCAGCCGTGATGATGAAGCAACTCCAGCACTGAACGCAGCGCTCGGTGAGGATCCACGTAACTTGCCGCTACTAACAAGCGCTGCGTATTGGTTTGCCACACAGCAGAAATATGATCGCGCACTCGAGCTGGCACAGCAGGCCGTGGCAATTGAACCGCGTTACACATGGGCACAGATCGCGTTGGCCCATGCTTTGATTGGTCTGAAGCGACCAGTGGAAGCGGAACGGTCAATCAGGTATGCGCGCCAGTATGGAAAGTTTCCTACGCTGAATTACGAACTTGCCAGCGTACTTTCCCGCATGGGCCTTTATGAAGAGGCTGCTGAAGCGCTGCGTGACTCGTTCGAATTTCGTGATGGCAAAATTGAAACTCGTTTAGCGGGGCGCTTCCCAGCAGCTGATACCAATTTTCTCGATCTTCTGGCGCCGGAACGGCGCGGAAGCATTTATCAATACAAACCTGCCGACACTGAGACGAATGCTAATACACTAAGAGCGCTGTTGGCATTAACTTCCGCTTTGCATCCTGCTGAAAGCCGTCCCAACGAAGAAGCAGCGATCGCCGCAGCTCGCGAGTTTGTGGCTGGAACTGACAACATGCGAGCATACCGTGAAGTGTATGCGGCGAGTCGGCTGCTACAAAGCAACTTCGGTCTATCAACTGTTCTTGAATTTACCGACGACGCCTCAAAGTTGTTTGAAGCGGCCATGGATGTGCCGACGGTCACACTCGCTGTGCAGGCTGACGAATACCGCGAATTGCGAGCAAGAGCTATTGCTTCCGGCAGCATCCCTGAAATTGCTGATGCACCCCGCAACGTCTTGTCGAAAATTTTTCGCGGTCGGATCGAGGATCTCACCGGGTGGGCGTTTTTTGTTCAGGATAAGCCGACGGAAGCCATTGCGCATTTGCGGAGCGCAGCAAGCACGCTGCCCGAAGGTACGCCCGCATGGCGCGGAGCTTTGTGGCATCTCGGGGTCGCACTCGAGCAAGCCAGTAATAACGAAGAAGCCCTGGATAATTACATTCGCAGTTTCAACTCAGGTGAAAAAAATCAGATTCGCCGCACAACGATCGAACGACTCTATCGGAAAGTGCATGGTTCGCTCGAAGGTCTCGACGATCGCATCGGCGCTTCTGTAATTAGCGAGTCAGCGGCAACAAGCGGTCCTGTTAAGTCTGACAATCAGCCTTCTCTGACACCTTCTGATTCATCGTCGAGCAACGATGAGAAAATACCTGCACCACCAACAGCAGTCCCGTTGAGTCCAGCGGATTCAACAACTCCGAACAAGGAGAACCAAACAGCTAAGACAGATCCGCCAGTTACGGCGCCGGAACCCACGCCTTCGCTCTCACCTCAACAGACTTCCGCCGGCTCAGAGACTGCGACACGCGGCAGTGGATTACCCACTTCTGATCCGGCGGCGATAGCGGCTGCCACACGTTTACGCTCCAATATCAAGATAGCGGGCCGAATAATCGACGCGGATAAAAATGGAGTCCCAAACGTGGTTGTCGTCTTGATTAGCCCGTCAGGAACAGTTCTGGCAGCGACGAGTGACAGTGAAGGTCGCTACAGCTTTACGGTCGCACCATCGCTGAAGACCTATCGGCTGATACCATCTAAGGAAGGTGTCGTCTTCGCACCGTTGGATAAGACGTTTGCCGGTTTGCTCGACGATCAGAAAGATGTCGATTTTGTGGGAAGTATGAATCGGGAATGAACCTAGGGTGGCGCTTCCTGCCACCCTATGGCAATCATCAAAAGCAAGGACGGCCCAGACTGCCCCCCCACTATCTATTCTCTACTCCATTGCTTACGGGTTTTCCGTCTGCATCGTAAACCTTCACTGTTCCATACTTCGCTAACACGTCTCGTGCTTTTGAAGCATCACCAACTGCGACGACTTGCAGGTGGTCCAAATCAATGTAGTGCCGGGCCACCCTCTGTACGTCGTCTGCTGTTATTGCAGCAACCCGCTGCGGATAGGTATCCCAATAGTCCGCGGGCAAGTTGTAAATTTTTTGCGTGATGATGTTCTGCAACAGAGCCGTCGGTTGTTCAAGCGACAATGCGAAACTACCGACAATTGCTCGTTTTGCATTGTCCAGCTCTTCGGCGGAAACCTTTTCGTCACGGAGCCGCTTGAGTTCGTACATGAACTCCTTCATCGCACCTTCAGTAACCTCGGTTCTCACTTCAGCACTTGATTGCCAAATGCCCGGATACTTCGAGCTGCCGAAGCCGCTATAAGCGCCGTACGTGTAGCCTTTGTCCTCTCGCAAGTTCAGAAACAGACGCCCTGATGGACCGCCGCCCAGAATTCGATCGGCAATGAGTACTGGGAAATAGTCAGTACTGGTGCGCTCGATACCGAGGGTGCCCAACTGCAGCACAGTCTGAACGGAGCCGGGACGATCGATTAAAAAAATGCGAGCAGGACCTTGCGCTGGTACCGGTGGTATCGTCGATGCCGGCACATCCATTTTTTGCCACTCGCCGAAAGCCTTTTCAAGTTTCGGCATCAGCTGCTTCATTGTGATATCGCCCACAACGGCCAGGATTGAATTGTTAGGCCGATAATAGGTGGAATGAAAATTTGCCAAATCCTTCGTACTGATTTTTTTGATCGATTCGGCAGGAGCTGACACGAGCGCTGCCGGGTGATCGCCGTAGATAGCTTTGCTGAACTGCTCTGCTGCGAGAAACTGCGGGTTAGCCCTTTGGAACTGCAGCTGAGCGAGTAGCCGCGTCCTGTACTTATCAACCTCGGATGGAGGGAAAGATGGATTCTTTACGACATCCGCAAAAAGATTGAGCGTTTGATCGAGATTTTCAGCCAATCCACTCGTCGAAATCGTTGACGTGAGTGATGCGAGCCCTGACGTCGCCACCAGAGTTGCGCCTAATGCATCGATTTGCTCAGCAATATCCTTGCTCGAACGTTTTCCGGTTCCCTCACGCAACAGACCTGCAGTGAAGGTTGCAAGACCATGATAATCAGCAGCATCTGCAAGGCCGCCTGACATGACGACCATTTGCATGTTGAAAGTGGGTACCTTGTGGTTTTCCAGCAGGATCACTCTCAACCCATTCGGTAGTGTGGCTTCCTGTGCTTTCGGAAGTTTTACCTGCAGCACGTTTCTATTGACGGGCGCCTTCCCCTTGATGATCGCGCCTTTCGTCGTTTGTGCCGCTGGTCCAGCCTGCATGCCTCCCTGCGCGAGACCAGATGCGGAGACAATCGCAATCATCATTACACCGCTAAGTAATTTCATCGTAATTCTCATGCTTGCTCCTTACTGCCCCATTGCGGCACTTGTACCACGAGGTTTGGCCTTGGGCATTGTCACAACAACCGTACGATTGGAGTTTGATAGATATTTATTCGCAACTCGCTGCACGTCCTCTTTAGTTACGGCGGCAACCTTATCGAGTCGCGTGTTAATGAGAACTGGTTCGTTGTAATAGACCGTGTACTGACCAATGGTAATTGCACGTACAAGCGAACTCTGCAGATTAGTTATGAACCCTCTCCGGGCCGTGTTCTTGGCTTTTGTAAGTTCCCAGTCAGCGATTGGTTCCTTCTTCAGTCGATCGACTTCGTCGTAGATGAACGTTTCCACCTCCTCTGTCTTCACATTCGGACGCAGTATGGCATTCGTGTAAAGTGCACCGACGCCGCGTTTTTCATCCATAAACCCGCCCACATTCGTGACCATCTCTTTTTCTTTCACGAGTTTTTGATAAAGACGAGAGCTTTGACCGCCCTGCAGTATGTTTGATAACACTTGCAACGCGTAAAAGTCAGGCGTGTTACCCGGCACAGCTTTGTAAGCAATATCGACGCGGGGAGCACGGGCGAGCACATCATCAACAGTCGTACGCCGTTCCGTTTTTTGTTCGGGTTCAGTCATGTCAACTGCCGGCGGATTGGGCTGGGGCGGAATACTTTCAAAGCTTTTTCGAATGCGGTCCAAGGCATCCGCAGTCTTGAAGTCGCCGACGAGCGTCAGCACAGCGTTGTTTGGCGCGTAGTACATTTTGAAGAACGCAGCAACATCATCAACGCTGGCTGCATTGAGATCTTCCATAGAACCAATAGTCGTGTGCTTGTAGGCGAAGTTGTCGTAGAGAAGTTCCTGCTGAACTTCGCCACTCTTGCCGTACGGTTGATTGTCAACACCGAGGCGACGTTCCTCCTGAACAGCATTGCGTTGATTGTCGAGGTTGTCTTTGGTTATTGCGAGACTGCGCATGCGGTCAGCTTCCAAAAATAAGGCGAGATTGAGTTGATTGGCGGGCATCGCTTCAAAGTAGTTGGTGCGGTCCTCATTGGTGGTGCCGTTCATAGTACCGCCGTTGTTGAAGACCAGCAGGAAATGCTCGCCCGAACCGACGTTTTCAGACCCTTTAAACATCATATGTTCAAACAGGTGCGCGAACCCGGTGCGACCCTGGCGTTCGTTGCGCGAGCCAACGTTATAAGTGATCGAGAGTGCGACGACAGGTGCGGTGTGGTCTTCAACTGTGATCACCCGCAACCCGTTTTTGAGCGTGGTCTCTTTCAAATCGACGCGAACATTTGGCGTCTGTGCTTGTCCCTGACCAAGCACCATCACAAAGAGCAAGAGAGGAAACAAAAATTTAGGGACGCGTTTCATGATCGACTCCTTTGGTGTGGATGTAACTTACGATTGACGTGAGGTCACGCACGAACCCGGGCACACAAAAAAAAAGACGGGTTGACCCAAACATCTTAGATGGAAGACTGATTAGATTTGGGGCTCACTGGAGTGACCTCGCGGGTTTTCCGCGAAAAAAAGCATTTATTCTGTATGCGTTCGAAATGTAGAACCTGTTGATTTCAGAGTCAAGCAGAGCTGAGAGAACATCCACCAGTTCGAATTGTCAGATTTGGTTGTGGAGCTGGAAATTCGGCAGCCAACCGCGTCGGCCTTTGTGCCATCAAAAAACACTCGAACCGCTAAGTAAACTTAGTTTTCAGGTTCGCAGCAATGCGAGCGGCCAGGCGGTTAATCGAGTATAAGCCCAATCAGACCGAAATGATTCGGGCCGCATAGTTCAAGCCGGATTGAACGGCTGTATAATATTTTTGAAGCTAATATGAGAAGAATCAAGCCCATCTTTCCCGTCGCTTTGATTATGGCTGGGCTTTTACTGGCATATGCAGCCACCGCCTATTCCCAGCAGCCAGCTCCACAACAAATTGCCACTCGGTTCGACATCACAAATTACCGCATCGAAGCTCAACTCATTCCCGACCAGCACCTGCTTCGAGCGGGAGCCGACGTCACATTCACCCCCCTCGATGCCACGCGCTCAGTAGTTTTTGAGTTAAATGGGTCGTTGAAAGTGGAAAGTATTGAACGCGACGGAAAGCCGCTTACCGGGTATGTACAGGACGCTGTTGGTGTCGGCAGTCTGGGACCGAGCGTGCGAGTTGATCTCGGAGAAGTTGTCCCTGCTAACCAACCTATAACGCTACGCATCCGCTGGAGTGGTGCATTGGTTTCACCGGAAGGCGGCCCGTTGGCCACCAGGCGTTTGGCATATGTCGGACCTGAAGGCTCCTATTTGATGTACGCATCCAGATGGTTTCCATTCCATGACTATGCTGCGGATCGAGCGACTTCCGATATTACGCTGATTGTTCCCGCAGGTTTGCAAGTTGCGGGGACAAGCGATGACCCGGTGGTTGCCCAGCCGTCGCCAAAAGAAGGCGCAATTCGCTTTCACTTTGTGCATCGCCAACCAGTGCTCATCGGAAATTTCGCCGTGGGCCAGTACATCAACAAGCGTTTACATTACGGCAATTATGACCTGCAACTGTATGCCTTGCCTGGTAGTGAAAACCGCATTGATGCCTTTGCCGAAATAGCCGGTCGCGTACTCGAGTTCTACACCACGCAGTATGGAGCACCTTTGTTTGGCAACCACCTGGTTTTCACTGAAATTGATGACGAAAGCCTCGACACCTATTCAGGACCAGGAATCATTTTTCTGTCGTCGAAGATGTTCGACGCATCCCGCCCAGTTCCCGAAGAGAAGTTGCAACGCGAGATTGCATATCAATGGTGGGGCCAGACCGTAGGACTAAAGTCTTTCGACGACGCATGGATTTCTCAGGGACTCGCTGAATGGAGCGCGTTTGCCTATCGCGAAGCTAACTTATCTGCTGGCCCTCTCGATGCGGCACAGCGCGAACAACAGGAGCGCGCACTCACTTTCGAACAAACAGCGTCGATCGCTCGCGCCCCGAGCGCGCTCGACGATCAGTCAGCGGCATACCAATCCATCGTTTTCTACAAAGGATCGATGGTCCTCCGCATGCTGCGCGAGACCATGGGAAAGGACAAGTTCGATCAACTGCTTCGAACATTCCTCGACACTCATCGTGGTACGAACGCATCGATTGATGAGTTTGAAAAACTTGCGTCCAAAGTTGCGGGCGAAAACCTTCGTTACTTCTTTGCTCAATGGGTTGAAGGAACGGGAGTGCCGGAGTTCTCGGTAGACTATCAGATCATTCGTACACGGGCAGGGAAGTTTCGCGCGCGCGGGACCGTCAAACAAAACCTTGACGGTTTACGAATGCCTGTTGAGTTGATGCTGCGAGCTGAAGGTGGAAACAAGGAAACAACTGTTCGAATTGAGGGTCAAAGTGAAGACTTTGATTTTGAGTCGAATGGACAGCCCTTGGAAGTTGTCGTCGATCCAAACAACAAGATCCTGCGAATGTCTGACGACCTGCGAGTATCGATCATCGCTCGTCGCGGAATTGAGCAGATGAAAGAAGGCGTTTACGCGGAAGCGCAGCAACAATTTGAAGCGGCTTTGAAGCTTGATCGTTCTAACTCGTGGGTTTATTACAATCTTGGTTTGCTCTATCTCGAGCAGCGAAACTGGCAACAGGCGCTCGACAATTTCCAGGCGTCGCTAATCGGAAGCCTGAAGCCTTCCTGGATCGAAGTTTGGGCGCACATTAAGGCTGGTAACGCGTATGACGCTCGTGGGGACCGCAATCACGCCGTCTCCGAGTATCAGAAAGCTGTTCAATCGGGAATTGATTACGACAACGCGCAGGCGGTAGCGAAAAAGTTTCTCGCTTCCCCATTCGATCCGAAGGCAGCACAAACAGCGGAAGCCGTGTCACATGGCAACTAGAATTTTAGTTTTTGGTTTGTCAGTGGTCAGCTCTTAACCTAACAAACCGAGCACGACCCTGGCTGACGCGTCCTCAGACCGGTAAGGACCAAACTGTCTTACCTCACTACTACCGTTATCTTCTCTCTATTCGCTAGCTCAATCATTTCCTCAATATCAAACATCAAGGTTTTACCCGCATTGATACACAAACAAGTGGCTCCGGCTTCTACCATCGCCTGAATCGTTGGTGGACCGACCACCGGAACGTCAAAGCGCATGTCCTGATTTGGTTTTGCAACCTTCACCACCGTCAGCTTCCCTTTTGCCAGACCTCCCGCACGGCGGATGGTGTCGTCAGTCCCTTCCATTGCTTCGATTGCTACACACGCTAATGCACGAACCACGATGGTTTGTCCCAGATCCAGCCGGCCAATCTCGCGAGCGATGTCGAGCCCGTACTCTATATCGTCCTGTTCACGTTGATCCGGGTGCCGGCGCGTTAAGACGCCGGCGGTTGGTAAATAATCCTGCAGGAAATATGTTGAATCGATTACCTCGATACCTTCGCTTTGCAATTCGGAAACGATCGCGCCGATAAGTGAGTCAGTATTGCGGCGTGGGAGTTTCAGCAGCACCTTCAACATTCTTGCGTCGGGGATTGCTCGACCAAAAATCTGCACATGCTTTACCTGGCCTGCCATCATTGCCTTCTGAACGTCCTGCTGCTTAAAAAAGCGGATCATGCGTCCGAGTTGGCCAATACCGATCCAAGTGACAGTTTCGGCAAGCTGATCTATTCGGGGATCTGTTTCTTCGCGAATGGCTGCAACCGCCACCTGTTCTCCGGCTTTTTTCGCGGCCTCCAGGACCATCAAAGGAAACTTGCCGTTACCGGCTATGAGCCCGAATTTCATTTCGTAACGCCACGTTCGGAGGCTTCGATAAACCGGAGCAGAAGTCCTACCTCAGCGGAGCCGCTTATCTCTGAACGAATACGCTCAGTCGCCTGCGTAGTATTTAACTTTGCGGAGAGTAATAAATGGAAAGCATGATGGAGAGAGTCAATTACGGATTTTGGATATCCGCGGCGTTTCATACCGGTGATATTCAAACCATAGCAGCGAGCGTGATTGCCAACCGTTAACGCAAACGGCAATGCGTCTTTGACAACAACTGAATAACCGCCAACATAAGCTTCTGTACCCACGCGACAAAACTGATGAACTCCCGAATATGCACCGATGTTGGCGCGATCTTCAACAATAACGTGACCAGCGAGGGTCGCACCGTTTGCCATGATCACACCATCGCCGAGTCGACAGTCATGGGCGATGTGTGCTTGGGCCATGATCAGGCAATCGTCACCCGTTTCGGTGATCATGCCACCACCCGCGGTGCCGCGGTGAATCGTGACAAACTCCCGGATTTGATTTCTTTTTCCGATTCGCGTCTCGGAGGGTTCGCCCTTGTACTTCAGGTCCTGCGAAGCCAATCCAATGGAAACGAAAGGATAAACGTGCGTACCATCACCAACCTTCGTTCGTCCATCGATAACACAATGCGACTCCAGACGGACTCCATCTCCAATCTCAACTTCTTCGCCGAGAATTGAATAAGGACCGATATAGCAATCTATTCCGAGCTTAGCGCCGGCATTAACGACTGCGGTCGGATGGATAGTCGTTGGATGGGTGGTAGCGGGCATTTGATGCGATAGGTGATCCGATCACGCTATCTTGACGTCTGCTCGTTCATTTCGCGATTCGCCACGATGCTCATGATCTCAGCATCGGCCGCCAGTTCGCCGTCGACCTTTGCCTCACCTCGCATTCGTTGGACGCGAGAACCGATTCGCAAGGCCGTTACTTCCAGGGTGAGAGTGTCGCCAGGTACAACCGGCCTACGAAATCGCGCTTCTTTTATGCCGGTAAACAGCACTAGCTTTCGATCGCGGTCCTCGATCTCACGTAAAGCTAAGACGGCGCCCACTTGAGCGAGCGCTTCGACAACGAGCACGCCAGGCATGACTGGTGCGCCGGGAAAATGGCCCTGAAAAAACCAATCGTTGTTGGTTACCTGCTTGACGCCAACGATACGTTCGCGCGGCAACAGCTCGACGATGCGGTCAACGAGAAGAAACGGGTAACGATGCGGAAGGAGCTTTTGAATGGCAAGAGAGTCGAGAACAGTTTCCATAGCTACTTTGGCAACTAGACGGCACGTGCTTGCAAGCGCACCACCACCCGCATCAATCTTTCTGGGGCGGAGTTACTGATGCGGTAACTGGATTCTTGCTATTAAAGTCGTTGATAAACACTCGGGTTATATCGATGCTTTCGGCAACATAAGCCAGCGGCACCTGAGAGCCATCAAGAATGATGTGAATGCCGTGCGCTTTTGCGTAAGCCTCGAGAGCTTTGCCGATTTCTTGTTGCAAGGGCGCAAAGAGTTCGTCTCTGCGACGGTTATAGCCGGCTTGTGCGTCTTCGCCTTTGCGTTGAATATCTTTCTTCAGTTGATCCAACTGATCCATCTTCGCCTGGACAGAGCGCGCATCAATCGGTGTCGAGGCAGGGGCATTCTGCAATTTAGTTATTTCGTCCTGCAGTTGGCTGGCGCGTTGCTGCGACTGTTTTAAGTCATCTCGCTGCTTCTGAAACTCACCATTCAACCGCGATATCAGACTGGTGAATTTCGCTATACCCGTTTTCGGATCCATAAATGCTTCGGTGTAGATCAAAGCAATCTTGCTATTGGGCAAGGCAGCTGATGTAGGTGATGTTGCGGGAGCGGGTGTGGAAGTCGGTTGACTGGTCGGCGCAGCCGGACGCTGCGCAGCGGCAGTTGACGACAGCACGAATGCCGCTAAAGCAGAAAGTAGGAGCGACGGCTTACGAGTCATGATTCTTTAGCCATTAGAGCCCCGATGGAACTCGGAGCTCTAATTTTAAATGTCCATGTTTATAGCAGCTAAGTTGCACTATGGCTGAGTTACCGACGCCGTAGCGGGGTTCTTGCTGTTGAACTCGGAGATGAAGGCGCGAGTTATGTCGACACTTTCAGCCGCGTAAACCACTGGGACCTGACTCCCGTCAACAATGACAGTGATGCCGCGTGCTTTGGCGTAAGCTTCCAGCGCCTTGCCAATATCTTCCTGAAGCGGGGCAAAGATCTCTTGCCGGCGCCGATTGTACGCAGCCTCAGCATCCTCACCTTTACGTTGATAATCCTTCTTCAACTGGTCCAGGGTATCTTGTTTCTGCGCAAGCGCTTTTGGATCCGCTACGGCCTGCGTATCGCTGATCTCCTTGGCCAGCGTATTCATCCGTTGCTGCAAGTTAGTAAGTTCAGTTTGTCGCGGCTGAAATTCGCGGTTTAGAGTACCCAGCAAAGTTGAGAACCTCGCTATACCATTCTTTGGATCAAGGAAGGCATCAGAGTAGATCAAGGCCATTTTGCTGTCCGGAATAACGCCGCTGCTCTGTAAGGAGCTCGCGGGGTTACCGGCCGGCCCCGCTGGTCTCTGCTGCTGAGCTGACACGGAAGAGATCGCAACGGTCGCCAGCAGAGCGACAGCAGCAATCAAACGATCTATCTTCATAACTTTGGTGTAATACTCCTTGCTTGAGCGGTGGTCAGATTTGAACTCCTCCTTAGTTGTTCGAACGACCATCATGGTTGGCCTCGAATGATTAAAAGGTACGCCCGACACTGAAGCGGATGACCCTCTTTTTCTCATTAAAGAAGAATGGAAAGCCATCAATGATCTGGTCTTTCCGAGCATTTGGATTATACGCAAAGATTAGGCGAAACGGTACATTGATGACCGGAACCTGCACTCGTACTTCCATTCCCAGACTCGAACGGTAATCACCCAGCTTGTCAAACAAGCTTTGTGACAGGCGAACGCTTGTGTTTGTTTGTGCTTCACCTCTCAGAAACACCTGTTGGAAGCCAAACGGCAATCCGGTTGTCGGATCAAATGGACCTTGGCGCAACGCTTCGCGTAACTCGTCTGCAGTCACTAGCCGGTTGTCGCGGACTACAAGTCCAAATCCTCCAGTCATTGCTAGAGATGGGTTGTGGCACGCGGCAAGGCTCGACAAACTCACAGGCGCGATTCCACCGCCGGCCGATGGGCACGAGATGAACCCGACAGTGCTTAGGAATGGCTGGTCGCCAAGGAAATTACTGGAGAATAGTTGATCGCTTTTGCTGCGCAGATTAAACGCCGAACCGATATCGGCAAATGCCGCAAGACTCACGGTGTCCGAAATAATCGGGATGCGATATTCGAAGTTACCCAACATCTGAGTATCAGCGCCAACGGACGTAAATGAGCGCGGAAGCTGAGCTACGTTAGTTCCAGTAGTTCCTGTAAACACTCCGACACTCGCCACTGAGGACGGAAGTCCCTCGACGGTTACTGGCGTTCCAGACGCGTTGGAGGCAACTACAACATTGCGTGAAGTGATAAAGGTGTCCAACGGGGCGACTGGACTAATTGACCTGACGTTGTAGCCACGAATCGTGAACTCGTCACCGAGGAAGAACCGTTCGAAGATCGGTATGCCATCTACGAACGCCAGCGAGTTTGATTTTCTAACTTTCGAAGACGTTGCAAAGCTGCCAACGGTACCCGCGATCAATCGAAAACCAAAGACCTCAGGATGCTGGGAACGCTTCCGGCGCATCGGGAAAAACTGAGTGTAAGAGAGGGTCGGCTCGTACGTGCGAACATCGCCACCTAATCCAGCAACAGCAACCGCCAGTGATAATTCTCTACCGCTGGTCGGGTCGATACTCGCGTTACGAGTGTCATAACTAAACGTCAGAGTAGCTCGACTCGTCAGAATGTTCGGCTGACTATAAATAACGGGTATGAACTGTCCGGAGTTGGTGAGATCGGTGTTGACTTTTGGATCTTTAACACTGGACAACGAAATCTGATATGACGCGCCAATTCGTGAAAACTGTGTAAATCGACGCTTGCGGTAGAACTCCGAAAGCGGAGCGCTCGCGTATAACGATGTACCATAGGAGTTGCGGGTAAACAGGTTCTCTTCGTTGATATTCGACAAACTAAACTGCGAATTGAGCAGGTCCTGCTGCGCGGCAAAATTCTGCGAGAGGAAAGTTCCTTCCCCGAAGAATTTTTGCGTGAAGGCAAATATCGAGAAGCCTGCGCTAACAGGTCTGTCTTTTATATAAGGCTCCGTAAACGAAAACTGGAAGGAGCGCTGGCGATTTCCGGCTGCGAGCTGGAATGAAAGCACTTCACCACGACCGAGCAGATTGTTTGTTGAATATTCAAGACCAAAGAACGAACCGCCAATACCTGACACACCCCCGTTGAACGAGATCTGCTGACGACCGCGCTCGCTGACTTTCAACGTGAGATCGACGGTCGCTTCCTCGTCGTTCGTACGGCGATCCACGTCCTTGTCTTTGTCGATCGGATTGAAGTAACCCAACTGGTTCAGCTTAACTACCGAATACTCCCAGTAATCCTGGTTGTAAATGTCTTCCTCGTTGATCAGCACTTCACGTCGCAACACATTGTCGCGGGTAAAGGTGTTTCCAACGAACTCTAACCGTCGGAGCGTAAACTGCTTGCCTTCGTCGATGGTGACGAGGAAATCCACTATGCCTTCATTTGCATTTTGAGGGTTGTCTTTGAACGTCGGCACGGGCTCGGCACTGTATTCGATGAAACCCTGTCGTCCATAAAACTTCTTCAGGTTCTCGAAAAGTCCCTTACTGATCTTCTCGCCATCGGCGACATCGCCCTTATTAAGTCCGATTACCGATCGAATCTGATCTTCGGAAAAGATTGAGTTACCTTCAACTTTGAAATCGCCCAGACGGTAGAGCTTGCCTTCGATGATGGGGATCGTTACTCGCAAACCTTCGTCGGTCGATGAAAGAAAAGGAATCGGCAAGATCGGGAAACCGGTCCGTCGCGAGCCAACGCTCTCAACTCGCGGCTCGCCGTGACGTGCCTGCAGGTACCCTTTCGATCTCATATAATTGTCGACAAGGTGAAGGTCCACATCTAGTTTTTCGCGATCGAGGACATCCGCTCCCTTAAACCTCGTGATCAGGCCTGCTTCTTTGACGTACTTCATCGCGCCCCGCAGTTTGCCGTCGCTAAAAACCTGGTTTCCTTCAAACTGAATATCCACTACGCGAACGCGATCACCTTCGTGAACAACATAAGTAATGGCCGTTGAGGTGGCAGAAACTTCTTCGATACGTTCCTCGATCGTCGCATTCGGGTGTCCGTGCGAGGCGAGCAACTCCTTCAAGACGCGGACGGCATTCCGCGACTTCACCGGGTCGTAAATGCTTTCCTTCGACACACCGACCCGCCGCTCACGAAACGTCTTCAGTACATCCGACTCTGGTACGCTCTTTAATCCTTCAAATGTGAGGTCGCGGATAATCGGAAGTTCCTTTACTTCGAATATGATGTTGACGCCGCCTCTCACTCCATTTTCGAGCAACACCCGGGTCTGCGTTTTATCGAAAAAGCCCAGCGACAATATGGCCTGATAATCCCGATTAACTTGTTCTTCGTTGTAAGGATCTCCCGCACGGGTTTGGACCCAGTAAAGAATGTCGTCCTTGCGCAGACGACGGTTCCCCGAAACATCCACATTTTCAACGGTTCGCTGGTTTTGTTGAGCATTGACGCTCGCAGGCGTCGCAAGAAAGGTAATAAATCCGGATGTACAGCTCAAAAAAGCCAGCAGAACCGCGCGATATAAGTGCATAGGCACCAATTTCCCTCAGTAGTTCTATCCGTGCATCAAGAAACTTCGGGGAGCTTATGAGTGAATAATAATCCAGAGACAGAAAATAAAGGCAAACGCTACGCGCTGAACCGAGTCGAAGACAGACGTTTGGATTCACACTTAGGGAACCCAGTTGCCAGCTTTTGCGCAGCAAAGTGGCGCATTATATCGGCAAAAAACTTGAAAGTCCAAAGTCTCAAGTCCAGTCAACGGATTGACTTGCATGGACTCTTCGACTTTGGACTTTGACTGTGAAACGCGATCAGTGGATCAGCAGAGCGTCGGCTGGAGTCTCGACACCGACTGGACGAAAATCCAACTCATCGGTCGATAGAAACACCTCAACAAGTGACGAACCTTCCAACTGTCCCTGAATAAGAGCCTCTGACAGCGGATCTTCGACGTATTTCTGCAGTGCGCGTCTTAACGGTCGTGCTCCATATGACCGGTCGGCGCACGTTTTGTCGACAATCCAACGCTTTGCATCCTGCGTCAACCGAACTTCAAATCCGTGCCGCCCCATGGTTCGATTGATCTGCTCAACCTGCAGTTGAACAACTTCGAGCAGTTCTGCATCGACCAATTCATCAAAAATGATGATCTCATCGAGGCGATTTATGAATTCGGGATTAAATGTCTGACGCACTGACGACATGACCATCTCTTCCATCTTTTCTCTGGTCGCGTCAGTGTTCGCCTGAAACCCAAGCGCGCCCTTCTTTTGAATAAAGCGGGCCCCGATATTCGAGGTCATGATTATGATGGCATTCTTGAAGTCGACAGTATTGCCAAGCGCATCGGTGAGAATCCCGTCCTCAAATACCTGCAAAAGAATATTGAAGATATCGGGGTGTGCTTTTTCGATTTCATCAAAGAGCAGAACAGCATAAGGTGACCGTTTGATTCGTTCAGTCAACTGGCCGCCCTCTTCATGTCCAACGTATCCTGGCGGAGAACCGATCAACTTCGAGACGGAATGCTTCTCCATAAATTCCGACATATCGAATCGAATCAACGCTCGTTCGCTGGTGAAGAGAAACTGCGCTAATGATCGAGCTACTTCAGTTTTTCCGACGCCTGTTGGTCCAAGGAAGAGGAACGAGCCGACGGGTCTCAGCGGATTCTTCAAACCCGCGCGCGACCTTCGTATCGCGCGCGCCAAAGCTGAAATCGCAGGCCGCTGCGACACTACACGCCGGTGCAACTCGGTCTCGATCCTTAGTAGTTTCTTTGTCTCTTCTTCCTTCAGCGACGTCACCGGAATACCGGTCCAGCGCGCAATTACATCTTCAACGTCGTCTCGCGTGACTTCGGCCGATACTAAAGCGTCGTCATGTCGACCAACACTCGTGTCGCCATACGACCTCGACCACTCGTTCAATTCATTCCAATCTGCAAGTGTTCCCTGTTCGCGGCGTACTCGCAGCTTCACTCGCGCTCCGGCTTCATCGATCACGTCAATGGCTTTATCCGGCAGGAATCGATCGGGAATGTAACGATGCGATTGATAAACCGCGGCATGCAGAGCATCGTCAGTGTAATGGACCTGGTGGAAACTCTCGTAACGTTCCCGAACGCCATCAAGAATTCCGACTGCTTCCTCTTCGCTAGGCGGTGGTACTTTCACAGCCTGGAAACGACGCTCAAGTGAGCGATCCTTTTCAATGGATTTGCGAAACTCGGCAGGCGTCGTGGCGCCGATGCATTGAATCTCACCACGCGACAACGCAGGCTTTAAAATGTTTGCTGCATCGAGAGAACCTTCCGCGGATCCAGCGCCTACCAATGTATGCAGTTCATCAATAAACACGATGTACTGCGGGTTCTCGACCAGCTCTCGCATGATCTGTTTCAACCGCTCTTCAAACTGGCCGCGGTATTTAGTTCCTGCAACGATAAGCGAAAGGTCTAGAGATAAGATTCGTTTGTTTTCGAGAAACGACGGCACTTCGCCACGGACGATCCGCTGGGCCAATCCTTCGACAATCGCCGTCTTGCCAACACCGGGTTCACCAATCAAAACAGGGTTGTTCTTTGTACGTCTGCAAAGTATCTGCACGACTCTTTCGATTTCTGCTTCGCGTCCGATCAAGGGATCGAGCTTGTCGTTTGCAGCATCCTCAGTAAGGTCGCGTGAGAATTCAACGAGATGAGGAGTATCTTTCTTCTGCGTGGTTCGCGCATCGGCGCCTGACTGGCGCGCAATTTCGTCACGCACAGCATTCAACCGCAGCCCGCGCTCGTACAGAATTTCAGCCGCCATCGAACGCTCTTCTCGCAAAAGACCGAGCAACAGATGTTCAGTGCCAATGTGACGATGTTGCAGTCGATCGCTTTCCTCATGCGCAAAGGCGAGTACGTGCTTCGTCTCGGGCGCCAGTGGCAGCTCCACTGACGTCGAGATTTTCTCTCGCAACAGCGTGCGTCCTTCGATTTCTTTTCTAATGGATTCAATGGAAACCTGGGCCCGAGGGAAGAAGCGACCGGTCAACGTTTTGTCTTCACGCATCAATCCCAATAGCAGATGCTCTGGCTCGATCGCTGGGGCGCCAAATTGTGAAGCCTCATAACGCGCGAAAAAGATAACCCTGCGCGCCTTTTCTGTGTAGCGTTCGAACATCTTAATTGAACTCTGATTAGCTGCTTATGATTGCCGGTCGGGGAATCTAGATTATTACCCGACAACTGTGCGCATTATAACCCAGGAAGTAAAGCGCAAAAAGTTTTGTTAGTTTCTCTAGTGGTAAAACGCCTAACGCATAACTTTCTTCAGATGTAACCTTTAGCTTGGGAACAGACGGCCACCTTCTAGCGTACAAACCCGGTCACACAATCTGGCCAATTCTGGATTATGAGTGGCCACCAACGTCACGGCGCGCTGTTGGCGAGCATAATTCGTCAATATTCGAGCGACATCTGCACCCATCACCTCATCTAGGTTACCCGTAGGCTCATCCGCAATTACCACTGCAGGATTGCCAATTAGGGCCCGTGCGAGCGCGACGCGCTGTTGCTCGCCGCCTGAAAGCTCCCTAACCGGATATTCAGACTTATCCTCAAGGGCGAGTTCGGCCAACCGGCGCCTTGCGTGATCTAACGCTTTGGCTTTTCTTTGCCTACGAATCATCAGTGGCAATGCAACGTTTTCACTCGCCGTGAGGTCGGGGAGTAAATAGTGAAACTGAAAAACGAAGCCAATAGCCCTCTGACGAAAGACGGCCAACGCCGTTCCTCGGAGTTTTGTTATATCAATTTCATCGAAACAAACTGAACCGTGGTCAGCCTGCTCAAGACCGCCGACCAGGTGCAGAAAAGTAGACTTACCGCAACCGGACGCGCCCATGATGGCAACGGTTTCACCTGGAGACACAGCAAGGCTCGCACTTCTAAGTACTTCCAGGCGTTCGTCTTTAGGTGTGATGAAACTCTTGCGAAGATCGATAATACGAAGTGCGCCGGAGCGCGGTCTCTGTCGCACGGTGCTGGCCGCCGCAGAAAATTTTTCCTCTGTCCCAATCTTTAGGTCACCAATCACAGACACACCACAAATTTGTTTGGGACAACTAAAGACGCTGATCGCCATACCTTAAGGGAACGGCTTGCAACCCTTTCGGAGACCGTTGAGAACGTCCCACCGCAAACCGCCGCAATCGTCCTATCCCACTTCCCTGAATGTTTCTACTGGTCGCATCCTGACTGCTGTTCGTGCGGGATAGAGCGTAGCTAGAACACTCAACGAAAAGGCGATGACCACTGCGCCTACTACCTCTACCAATCGCGGATTTAAAGGGACAGAACTGATCGAGTAAACATCAGCGGGCAGCGTTATAAGGTTGTAATGGTTGGCCGCGGCACAGGCAACCGTACCAACCACTGCACCGGCAATTGAGCCGAGTGCACCGATGAATCCGCCTTCTATAATGAACAGTGTGAAAACTCCCCGGGGAGTTGCACCCAGCGCATTCAAAATCGCAACATCACGACGTCGTTCGACAACGACAAGAACCAACATCGTCGCGACATTCAACACCGCCATTACAACAATTAAGCCAATCGTCAAGACGCCAATCCGCCGCTCAAGACTCAGCGCTGCAAACAGCGGCTGATTCGCCTGTTTCCAATCAATAACCGTAAATTCCTGGCCCAACTCTCGCCGGATCCGATCAGCAGTGGCAGTAACATTGTCGACATTCTCGACCTCACCGCTAATCACTGATGCCGCATGACTGCCACCTGCGACGGCTGTAGCAGCGTCAAGGGTTACGAACATCCAACTGGAGTCGTATTCATATAATCCAGACTGAAATGTACCGCTTACTTTGAAGCGGCGTCGAGTAAAGCTTGCACTGTTGCTTCCGGCCGCTGGGGTAATTTCAATTACGTCTCCGCTTTCTACCCCCAGACGTTCCGCAAGTTCTTTCCCTGGGACCGCCTGAGGTGTAGATTCGCTCGAGCGAAAAAGATTGGAGAATGTTCCATTTATCGACCATTGTTGAAAATGCATGGTCGCCGCAGGTTCCACACCACGTAATACAACATACGCTGAACTCTTCGGACCAAAAACGACGGCACCGTCAAATGTGGTTGGAAATGCATCGATAACACCAGCAACCTGGCGAACACGCGTTGCAACGTCTTTGTAATCGGGCATCGGGGATCCATCGGATCTCAAAACGCTGAAGTGAGCGGTTCCCTGCAGAATCTTTTCGCGCATCTGGTCTCGAAAGCCGTTAGCCAGCGCGAATGCGACGATGAGAGCGGCAACGCCGAGTGAAATACCAAGTATCGCCGCCACCGCTGTGAATCGCGTGAGTCGGCGTCGACTACCGGACCGTATATACCGTAATGCCAGAAAGGTTTCGTACGCCACTTTTGATCAACAGCAGGAGCATCTAAACGGTGCTATTCCTGCTCCTATCCTCTGTTCCCCTACCTTCCCGGTGGACACTTCCGCGTATCCTCCGGTCGGTTCTCGGGTAACAATCGGTCCAACTGCGGATCATCCTTAGCCGCAGCGTCATTGAGCGGCCGCAGTTCGTAAATCGTCTCAGTTACTCTCCGAAACCTGAAGTGATCATCCAACTCAGTCAAGAGCGGGATCTCTTCACGCTGCCAACCACAAGGTAACCACCACCGCCGATCCGTGTCGAGAAAAACTGGACGTCCTTCGCTGAGGTAATCTTCTATTACTGCAAATATCCTGCGGCCAGGCCATCCACCACCGGTTCCAATAGTTTTCCAATGTCCAGTTCCTATCGATGCCCAGTACGTCACAGCTATTGTTTGGGAACCAGAAATTAGAACAGCATTGTCGGGAACTTTGGTGAGCCGCTCTCGATACTCTTTGCTCATCGCGCGACGTTCGATGAACTCCCGACTAACTGGTCGCATATAGATGCTGAACACCACGGCCAACACAGCTATTAACATCGCGCTCGTGATAAACGCTCTTTGTTTTGTTCTTACGATCCTCTCGACGACAGTGAGCAAGCCTTGCGCAGCAAGAGGAGCCAGACCCGGAAGACCAGTTAGAAAATATCGCCAGTTCACCGCGGTGCTGTAGTTGAAAAAGAGCAGCACATCTGCGAACAAACCTACGATCCAAAGTGCGAGAAGTGGCGAAAACCGGTTTCGGCGCCATTCAATGATCGGAGCAAACGGCAGGGTGGCGAAGATCACGGGCGCGGCGACGAACAAGTACATCAGGAACGGTCCGATGTTGTGCAATGCGACGGGATGGCGCGATGACTCCTCGCTCATCGACTCTCGCCAGCCAAACCAGATCCACCGGTAATGCGGATCGCTAATAAACCAATAGGCGAACCACGCAAATGCGAAGAATGCAAAGACGGCACAGGAGGTAGCAATCTGTGCAAGTTGCCTGCCTCGTAGTTTCCAACCACAAGCAATCGGAGCCAGTACGAGCCAGGGAGCGTAAAAGCCACCACTCTCGCGTAAGTTGACGCCTAGTCCTAGCAGTGCCGCACCGGCGAGAATTAGCGTTAAGTTATTGCGTTTGACTCCCCGAAGGTGAATCGTCAGCGCTATAGCCAATAACAACACCGATGGCACATCGGTCATTACCTGTCCGGCATACAGGACGAAGACCGGTGAAAACACCAGGAACAATGCCGCGATAGTTGCAGTGAATACCGACCGAGTCAGATCGCGTGCCAAAATCCAGACGGCGATTATTGCCAGAGGCGACTGAAGCACCACGCTGTATTTGAACAACAAGTATGCGTGTTCGGTGGAAGTTCCGAACACCCAGTTCGCGATTACAAATAGCGTGTGGTTTTCAAAGATGAAGAGGTTCCGTCCAAGCGCCATTGACGACGGATAACCCACGAGAGAGAGGATCGTGTAATCCATGCCGTCCCAATCGCCGATAAAAGGATCAACGAAAAAGAGGACAAGACCGAGCGCAAGCAAGGCTGGCGCCAACCACCACTGCCACAGCTTCCAAAATCGTTGTGAAGAGAATTGACGCGACTCTGCCTCTGATCCCGATTTCGCAGTAGCTGCTTCAGAATCGACAAATGAGTTTATGGCAAGGTTCTTTCGAATCAACCCTGTTGAGCTTCAACCGGAGTATCTGGTCGCTTGACCATTTTTACGCGATTACCCTGCGCATTGTACTCAACTTCGTCCATGATGTTGTAAATGAGCAGGACTCCGCGACCTGATGTGCGAAAAAGATTCGCGGGATCACACGGATCTGGAATGTCCTGGACGTTGAAGCCCTCGCCTTCATCTTCGACGGTGAAGCAGGCTTCTTTCGACGACAGTTCGGCTGTAATTTTCAACAGTTTGCTGGGGTCGTTCTTATTTCCGTGCTTGACTGCATTGACGAATGCCTCGTCAAGTGCGATGAAAAGATTCGATCGTTCCGGGGTGATCAATCCTAACTTGCTGACGCGCTCCTGGAGATACTCGAGCACGCCGTCCATCAGCGTGAGGTCGCTGGGTAGCTCAAACTCAATTTTCTCGTGAACGTGGGGAAGAATACTCGGGTCGTCAACGTAGCGTAATTTGTAAGAGAGTGTCTGTTCGACGATGTTGCGTATTTCGTCTGGTTCATATGGAGGCCGAAGGTTAGCGACACCCATTTTGAACGCCTTTATTAAATCAGGTTCACTAATTCCATCTACGGGTACGACCAAATGCTTGCGCTGTAAATCGTTTATCTCGTGACCGTTTATCTCCGCTTCGGTTAGATCGCTGATTACAACATCAAACTTGTCGAGATCGTTTCGCGCTAACGCCGCATCGCGATCACCCGTGACTACGACCTCGTGCCCAAGGTTTCCGAGTGATCGCTCCAACAGAGCTCGCAACTCATCGCTGTTATCCACGATGAGAATTCGGCGTTTTTCCATCCAACTCCAATCAAAGTGATATCGAGGAGAGAACTAGCCGCACGTGGGGCGCCGCTATGGTTACTGTACGAAATTCCGTCGCACCGCGTTCGCAATATATCAGAAAGAAACGAACCGATACATTGCCGACTGACGTTTCTAAATGGCCGAACGGCGTTTTCATGGGGTGCCTGGTGAGCTGGAAAAGGAACGTTGGCCCCTTTTCCGATGAAACCTCATTCTCGAATCGGCAATGAGTTCCGTCACCTGCTAAACTACCGGTTCCTAACCTGTAATGGCCAAACGGGGAAAGCTACAAACTCAAGCCGAATACCTGTTCGCGCGTTCCCTCCTTGCTTTGCTCGGAGCGCTCCCACTGTCAGCAGCAATGGGTTTGGGAAGCGTCATTGCGAATTTTGCTTCCGTTTTCGCGAGAGACTTGAAACGGACAGGAATGCGGAATCTTCAGATAGCTTTTCCCGACATGACCGACAAACAGCGGAGGCGAATTGTTGGTAACGTTTTCAGCAGTTTGGGACGCCAGCTAGGGGTTTTCAGCCACTTCCCGAGATTAACCCCTGAATCTTTGCGGGCAACGATCGAAATTGAAGGTGAGCATTATTTGACGGACGCTAAGGCTCAGGGTCGTGGCGTTATCCTCTTCACCGGTCACCTCGGCGCATGGGAATTAACCAGCTTTGCACATTCCGTTCTGGAAACTCCATTTAACTTCGTAGTACGGCGAGTAGACAATCCACTCATTGAAAGACTCGTCGAGCAGCTACGTAGCAAATATGGCAACCGCACGCTGGATAAACTGACCGCCGCTCGAACGATGGTCAAAACCCTGCGATCCGGCGATGTACTCGGCCTTCTTATCGACTTGAACACCTTGCACGACGAAGCCATCTTCGTGGATTTCTTTGGTGTACCGGCGGCAACTAATTTCATGATCGCCAAGCTCGCACTACGCACAGGGTCTCCCATAGTTCCTGCTTTTGCTCCATGGGATGCGCGGAAAAAGAAGTTCTTAGTGCGAGTGTTACCGCCCATTGAGGTTGAAGCCAATTGTAACGAGGATACGGATGTGCTGCGCCTAACTGCAGCCATGTCTCGCGTGATGGAAGACATCATTAGACAATATCCAGAACAATGGCTTTGGATTCACAAACGATGGAAGACCCGCCGGCCAGGCGAACCGAGTTTGTACCAATGATGACGAGCGTTGTCGACATTCCGGATAGCGGTCAAATTCTTAGGCGTGCTTACTCGCGCGCGCCGCTGTTGGGTTACACGTTCAAGCAACGTCTAATTATTCGACTCGCCGATGTCTTCTTCTATGTAGTGATTCAATCGATCGGCAGCACTATCCGGTGGCAGGTTAAAGGTTGGGAGAACTGGAAGACCGCAACGGCAAATACCAGAGTTCCGATATACGTCATTTGGCATAATCGTGTTTTCCTCGCAACATATTTCTTCAAACATCGCGGCATAGTTGTGATGACCTCCAGGAGTTTTGACGGCGAATATATCGCGCGCTTTATCAGGCGATTCGGTTATGGCGTCGCCCGTGGCTCGAGTACTCGCGGGGGAACTCGTGCGCTGCGAGAGTTGATCAAATTGATGGAGGTGGGATGTCCGGCAGCATTCACGATGGATGGTCCGAAGGGTCCTCGCTACGTCGCAAAAATGGGTGCAGTATTACTCGCCAAGAAATCTGGCCAGCCACTACTTCCTTTCTCGATCACGCCGTCCAGGTTTTTAAAACTTCGCAGCTGGGATGAGTTTCAAGTGCCGTTGCCTTTCACCCGCGCACTATTGGAGATAGCGCCGCCGATCTTTGTGCCGGAGGACGCAGATGAAGAAGGTGTGGCGAACAAATTAAACGAATTACAACATGTACTTGGCGATTTGACCGAACGCGGTGAGCAATGGCGCGGCAGTAATTGATCCGAGTAAAGAAAACTTGACCGAATCTACTGAACCTTATCGAAGCGGCTACGTCGCGCTCGTTGGAAGACCAAATGCCGGCAAGTCGACGCTACTTAATCGACTTGTAGGCCAAAAGATTGCTGCCGTTTCGGATAAACCTCAAACAACTCGCTTTCAAGTTCGCGGCGTTATAACCAAACCAGAAGGTCAGATCGTGCTCGTCGATACGCCTGGGATACACCAGCCGGGTTATGAGTTGAACCGGCGCATGATGTCCTCAGTACAGGATGCATTGCTTGCTGTCGATCTCGTTTGTCTGATTCGTGACGCGGCGGTCTCGACCGGTAACGGCGATCGGTTCGTGCTTGATTTAGTCCGGCGCTCATCCAAAGCTGCGATATTGCTGCTGAACAAGATCGACAAGTTGGATGATAAATCCGCGTTGTTGCCTTTGATCGATTGGTACCGTGTGGAGTATGAGTGGCGAGAGATTATTCCGGTCTCGGCTCTGAAGAACGAGATGCTGGACGTTCTGGTGACGACCATTATCAACCACTTGCCGACGGCTGACCCGATATTCGATGCTGACGACATGACTGATCAGTCGGTCCGAGTACTGGTATCAGAGATTGTGCGTGAAGAGATATTGAATGCAACGGGAGAGGAGATACCGTACGTCACAGCCGTTGTAACAGAACGCTTTGAAGAGGTCCGCGAAAATTTCGATCGGATTTATTGCACGATTGTTGTCGAGAAGCCGTCACAGAAGAAGATTGTGATCGGTAAAGGCGCTAGCCGTTTGAAGCACATCGGGATTAATGCTCGACGACAGATCGAGCACCTTCTGGGCCATCGGTGTCATTTGGAATTATTCGTAAAGGTCGAAGCCGACTGGCGCAACCGGAATGCATTACTTGATGAGTTTGGCGTTTGAGCCGTTAGTTGTCCCGATGTTCAGAAACTGAACAGCTGCAAAAGAGCTACCTCCATGGATTTTTGGGGCACGGCTTTGCCCATGGTGTTTAAGGTTGACGGCTATGGCAAACTCCGCGTCTTCACGCGTGAAAAAAGCGGTTACCATTGATTAAACTGCGAATGTGAGCACTCGGCGGGACGACCTCGCACCTCGTCGGCAATTACCGGCGCGATAAAACGAAATGGTAAAACCTGGCAGTGAACAATCAACGGCGACATGGTTTGCTGTGGATGTCGATCTGGAGCCTGAGGCGCGTGAGGCAGTCGAGTACGCGCTGATGGAAGCGGGCGCACTGGGCACTGAAACATGCGAAGCAAGAGAACGGGTGCGAGTGTCAGGCTACTTTGCCGGGATTCCGGACCGCGAAACCATCCGGTCGCAACTGCATGAGGCAATCCGCATTTACCAGCTTCCCACATCTGCTGTATGCGACATGGATCTGCGTTCAGTCGCCAATCGCGATTGGCTCGCCGAGTGGAAACAGAGCTGGCAGCCTGTGGCAGTGGGCCGATTTGTAATCGCTCCCGCTTGGAGTGAGGTTCCAACGGATAATAACCGCATCATAATTCGCATTGAACCAGGGATGGCTTTTGGCACAGGGACGCACGAAACTACTCGACTCTGTTTAAAGGCCATTGAAGAAAATTTCGCCGGCGGCGGCTTTCTTGACGTTGGGACAGGTACTGGCATTCTCGCAATTGCAGCTGCTAAGTTATTTCCTGCTGCAACTATTTTCGCTTGCGATACAGATCTCGACGCAATCGCAATTGCAAAAGACAATGCCGCTGCAAACGGTGTAGGTAACCGGATCGATTTCCGCATTGGCTCCGTCGATGAAACCGCAAGGTCTGCCGATTTTGTTTGCGCAAATCTGAGCGCCGATGTCATTCAACCTCTGCTGCCCGCGCTGTTAAATATCACCTGTGGTCGTTTAGTGGTCTCAGGTATCCTCGAATCTCAACTTGATACGATAACCACTCGGCTTCACGAGTTGGGTGTTGATGCTTACGCCGCCATGAACGATGGCGAATGGGTAGCCATCCTTATCTGAGGAATTCATGACTCGCCGGAGATTTTTCGCCTCGCCCTTCGACATCAATTTGTCAGCACGAACGATTATTCTGTCAACAGAAGAAACTCGACACTTGCGTGATGTGTTGCGACTGAAGGTCGGCGAAGAAATTTTTGTGTTTGACGGCAACGGCAAAGAGTACTCATGTCGCATCAATGCAGCGTCACGCGATTCTGCGCTAGTAGAGATCCAAAATGAAGTGACGCCAGCGAGTCCCGAGTCTGATTTGAATCTCGATCTGGCGATCGCGTTACTTAAGGGTGACAAGTTTGATCTTGTTATTCAGAAGGCGACGGAGCTGGGAGTCACAAAATTCATTCCGGTCGTAACGCGGAATGCTGATGTAAAGTTTCGGAATGCTGTCGATCTAAATAACCGAGTCGGTCGTTGGCAGCGAATCGCGCTGGAGGCGTCGAAACAATCGGGCAGGGCACTGGTTCCATCCGTCACGCCGCCCGTCGACATCAACTCAGTTCTTTCCGGATTGTATGAAACTGATGGTAAACGGCTCCGGTTAATGTTTTCTGAGCGCGATGGCGGCTCTTTGGAGAACGCGCTGGAAACGTCGGCAGCAACAAGAGATGTGACCATATTGATCGGCTCAGAAGGTGGATGGCGCGACGAGGAAATTGCAAAAGGGCGCGCGGAAAACTGGCAAATCATCACACTTGGAGGCCGGATCTTGCGGGCAGAAACGGCGGCTGTCGCTGTAACAGCTTTGATTCAACACATCTGCGGCGACCTCCGGTAAGGTAAGTTCAGGCGCTCATCTTAGTAGCTTCTGCCAAACGCAATTCGCGCGATCAAAGGTAATGCTCGCGCCCCAAACCAATTCCCCTCTTAAACCAGTTCAAGTCAGCGGCCGCGTTGCTTGTCACATTTCCAATTGAGGCTCAGAATAGGAACCAAACTGCGGAACAAAGCATGCTAGCGAAGCGTTATCACCGTAGCCGAGCAGATCAAGTAATCTTATGAAAATTACCAAAGAGGACGCCGTTCAAAAGGCCCGAAAAGATCTCGCCAACCGGCTAAATCTGAGAGACGATGAGATTCGTGAGCAGTCCGTTGAAGAGGCCGACTTCCCCGACATGGCTTTAGGTGCACCAAAGCAGGGCGAAATGAGCGGGCAAATGATTACGCGTGGCTGGCGAATTTCGCTGGAAGCTCAGGGAAAGAATTACGAGTACCGCGCTGGTGGAAACCAGCTCAGGATCGTGAATTATAAAGGTCAGAACGATTTGATTTGATGTTTACTTATACGGCAGGTGCATTAGGTTTTTAGTAAAAGCAACTCGTCGTGACTTCGTGAGGTACCAAGGATGAACCGCAATAATTTTCTGCCACATGTAGCACTCGCCGTCGTGTTAATCCTCGTCGCCGCATTTGCCGGTCAAATTAGAAATCTGAAGCGACACTGGAAATCCAGAGTGCATATCATGCCGGCTGCGGAAAAGCGACACGACAACGATGGGACCGCAGATATAGACCGGATCGAACCACGTGAGTTGAGCCGGCCGGAGGTGCTGGTAAAATTCAAGCCTGGTGTGACCGAAGATGCGATCCGAAGGATCACGGCACAACATCACGACGAGGTTGAGGACGAAATAGAGGCAGTCCCGGGTCTCGATTCAATCGACGATTTAGATGATGCCGATGTCAATTCTACCGTTGCTGAATATCAAAGACTATCGGAAGTAGAGTATGCGGAGCCGAATTTTGAGATCCACTTGCAGGAGATGATTGCTTCGGAACCAGTCAGACCAAGCGATCCGCAGTTTGCCGAACAATGGGCACTTGCCAATGACGGTCAGCGCGGCGGCACGCCGGGAGCGGACATCAGTGCAACACGCGCATGGACCATTACTACAGGCGACGACGGTGTAGTTGTTGCGGTACTCGACAGTGGAGTTGATTACACTCACAGTGATCTTGCAAGCAACATCTGGGTTCGCCCGATAAACATACCCGCATACGATGATAAGGAACTCGGCACGATTCAAGACCTCCATGGTTATAACGCAATCGAGAATAGCGCTGACCCGATGGACGAAAACGGACATGGAACTCATTGCGCCGGCATCATCGGCGCCGAAGGCGGTAACGACATAGGTATCGCGGGCGTAAATTGGAAGGTCCGGATCATGCCGCTCAAGTTTATGAATTCGGGTGGCTTTGGTACGACAAAGGATGCGATCGAGGCAATCAATTACGTGATAGACCGCAAAAAGAGTGGCGTTAATGTTCGTGTAATCAGTGCGAGCTGGGGATCGACACAAAAGTCGCGCGCGCTTGGAGATGTCATTCAAAAAGCATACGACGCCGGAATTCTTTTCATTGCGGCAAGCGGCAATGCCAGGACTGATAACGATCGAACAGCGCATTATCCTGCGAATTATTTAAATGTAATCAGCGTGGCGGCATTGGACCGAAACGATCGGTTGGCGTCGTTTTCAAACTTTGGTGCAAAGACGGTGGCGATTGCCGCACCCGGCGTCGACATCCTAAGCACCTGGTTAGGAAATGAATATGAAGAGCATTCGGGCACGTCAATGGCAACACCGGTGGTCGCGGGTGTCGCTGCACTAGTCATCGCGAAACAACCGAACATTACCGTTGACGAACTCCGACACAAACTATTGAGTTCTGTTGATAAGCTTGATGCGCTGCGCGGAAAAGTGAGTAGTGGCGGGCGAATGAACGCAGCAAAAGCTGTAGGCGACTAGTTTTACTCTCGGTCTTCTCTGCGTGTCTATGACTTCCGCTTGTTCGAAGTCCTTGAATACCGCAGATACAAGCCTCGGTACTGCAGAGAGAGAACTTTTAACAAGGAGGGCGGGACGAAAATATCCGCGCTCCTAACGCGGTCCCAATTTCCTTTTCCCCTCGATAGCTTCCTTGTAAGCGCCCCCACGTACATCACCAACCTTTATTGCCTCATCAAACTCCCGCATCGCCTCATTTTTGTTTTCCAGAAATGCGTTAATGCGACCCATCGACTCGTGCGCTCGCGAAAGGATTGCCTTGTCTGTTTCCGGTGAGGCCGCATCAATGGCCAAACGGTAGTTTGATAACGCGCGATTTAACCGGTCGGCCTGTACCTGTTCGTCAGTTGCATCTGAAGCCGCCAAACTCGCGGCCTGACCAAGGGCAAAGAAGATCCGCGGCTCGCGTGGAAACTCCTGAAGCAGAGCTTTCAACTTGAGCTCCGCATTGTTGTAGTCCTTCATTCGAAGCGTATCTTCGACAGCAGAAAGTTCCTTTACCAGGGTTGCTACTCTTGCGGCTTCTCCTTCCGAATATGCCGGTAAATCCGCTTCCGCCTGCCTTGCGGCCAATCGTGCGTGTCGGGCCGCGACTGCACGTTGCCGTGCCTCGGCATATTCAACCGGCCGGCGAATTTCGCGAGCAGGATCAAACGAAGCGATCATATCCGGGAAAAAATTAGCGATGTCGAATCCTGAACTCTCGATGCTCTTCAGTTGATCTGCAAAGAAAAAAGCGAGCACGGATCCGCTTTCATATTCATCTGCAAGACGAGCAATCGTTTCATCGTGGATTGCATTGATCGTTGACTGTGCTTCCTTCGCGATACCGGCTCTTGATAAGTCGTCTTTCGCTGCTGCTAACCTCATCCGTGTGTCTCGCGCAACGATCTCCAAACGCCGGTTCTCTTCATAGCGAGCGTCGGCAGCGGCCACTAGTGAACGGCTGACGACGAGAAATACGTCAGGCGTGACTTCAGTTCCCGCTTTCTGACGTTCAGTAATTAACTGTTTTATCTGGTCCCGTCTTGCTGCAACATTCTGATTGAATCGCAAGACCAGAGGATCGATAACATATTGCAGGTAAGCTCGTCGCAATTCTGAAGACTTTGGATCGGTCCCCTCCGGCACGATGGCGAAGTAATCGTCACCAATAATTCTAAAGTTTATTGTTCCCGTAGGTGCGAGCAGATCTGGAATTATCAGGAAACGCCGCTCATGCTCTCGAAAGGTGTAGGCCTTTTCGTTCTTGTTCTTCTTTGATGCCGGTGTCTTAACTTCCACGCGTTCACTGGAAACGGTCAGTGGTCTCGTATGCAGATAAGTCAACAACGACCGCACCATTTCAGTGGCCGGTGGCCTGAGTCGATCCCCTTCTGACTGATATGCACGAACGTACGAAGTGAGGTTTTCATCAATTCCCGATCGCCGGTAAAACTCCTTCACGAGCGGTGCGAAATCGAGTACCTCAAGCAACCCCTTCGGAAGATCATCGGACCTTTCAGGCGCATCCAATCCCGGCGGAGGCGTGAGTGCGAGAGCCAAAGATACGTAGCGCGACGCTTGATCGGCTGCAGTAGCAGGAGCAGGTAATTTGTTTCGATCAAAGAATGCTTTCAATCGCGTACGTAGGTCAGGGTCCATATTCGTCAGGTCTTTACGCAATTGAGTGCGGAAGACCGACGGCTGCCGACCATTCGGGACTGCTTCGAATCCCGCAGCTTCCAGTGCGGCCATGACAATGATCAGGCGCTGATCTGTTTGGAGATCGACTCCGTATTCTCCGAGGTTGAACGCGGTTGGCTGCCGCTGCTGGACCTGAGGAGCTGCCCCTGGGGTTCGTGGGAAGGTTGAAGTTGCCAAAGAGAGAAGGATTAAGCTAACGAAGACAAACTGCTTCATAGATTCTTCAGTTATTTTTCTGGTGAATAAGATAACGCCTTAACAGATGCGCAACGCAATTGTGTAGATGCCACGTCAACTTTCAGGAGTCGTAGACTTCGACCCCCGCCGGTGATATGTGTGCAACAGCTTTAATGTTAACGGATAAGCAAGGGCTGAACAAACGAACGAAAGTATGATACCGCCGAGCGCAAACGGCTCGACGATGAACCAACTCTCCATAAAAAGTTGATTGTAGTAGTCGGCCGACAGGAGCGACGGATTCTTGAGTAATTCAATTTCTTTCGATGGAATACTCAAAGGCCGACCAAGGATGAACGCACCTACACCGTATGAGGCAAGGATGATCGGTACGAGGGTTAAGACGGGGTTGTTGATGAAAGTGCCGCTGTAAATCGCGATCTTATTGAAACGAAAGAGAAATGCGAACAGTGTTGCGAGGATCGTGTGTAAGCCAAGAAAAGGAGAAAACGCTATAAAGACACCGATAGAAAAAGCAAACGCCGTCCGCTCGGGTGGATCATCGATCGCGAGCAGACGGCGAAAAGCGGTACGAAACATGTTTCGCGACAGACTGTCGTTTGGCCTGTCAAATTCCGGACGAACTAGGAAAAGCCTTTGAGTGCTTCCGCCTCGTTTTCGTAAGTGTCGAAGACGGTAAGTAGCTTGGTAATTACCAGCAGATTCTGAATGCGATCAGTGAGATTTAAAAGCTTCAGTTGCCCACCTTGCCGACTCACGGTTGTATAGTTCGCGATCAACTCACCGATACCGCTTGAATCGATATAGTTTACGCCGCCGAGGTTGAGCAGGATCTTTTTCTTTCCCTCACCAGCAAGACCACGTATTGCATCTCGCAAAGCAATGCTGCCCTCGCCAATTCTCACGGCACCACGCATGTCGAGGATGGTTACGTCTCCGGCTTGTCTTTCTTTCACGTCCAGCTCTGCCATGGTTCTTCTCCGATCAGAGGAATCTCCGGCCAAGCGCCGGCAACGTTTACTTATAACTGTTAAGAGCTTCTGCCTCGGTGTCGTAAACGTCAAAAACTGTGAGGAGTTTAGTTATCGTTAGCAAGTCCTGAAGTTTCTGTGTAAGTTTGAGTAATTTCAGTTCTCCGCCATCTTTGTTGATGGCCGTGTAACTCGAAACCAGCTCACCGATGCCACTTGAATCGATGTAGCCCACGCCCGCAAGGTTTAGGAGAATACGTTTCTTACCTTCTTCGAGCAGACGTCGTACTGCGGTGCGAAGCGCGACGCTTCCTTCACCGATGGTGATCTTTCCGCTCATATCGAGAACGGTTACGTCTCCTGCCTGACGTTCGGCGATATTTAGCTCAGCCATGTTCAGCGGTCTCCTTTGTGCAATTGCGATTAAAGTCGCTTCAGCATGCGCACTGTCGTACCACCTTCGGGGCGAATAAGCCAATCGACTTCGTCCATGAAGGTGCGCATGAAAAATATTCCGCGCCCGGAAGTTTTTAGAATGTTCTCGTCTCTTGTCGGATCCGGGACATCTATCGGATTGAATCCTGGGCCTTGATCGTGGACGCTGATCTCAACAGCATCAGGCGAGCTCTTCATCGTGACTTCGACGGACTTGTTTTCGTCCTGCCGGTTTCCGTGAATTACCGCGTTGGTGACCGCTTCACGGATCGCCATGTCAATTCCAAAAGCGGCCTCTTCACTTACACCCGCGCGATTAACGAACTCAGCTACTGCGGCAGCGGCTGTGGCGACAGCCTCGATGCGGCTAGGTAAATTAAGCTCGGTCGTCTCTACAGTCACAACGATAAGGCATGGCCTCTCCAAAAGCCACTGCGCGAGGACCTTGGCTGTTTTCTAAAACATCCAGCACTTCCCGGAAGTTCGACGGTGTAACACGCTCGCTGGCTGCATGTCAAGAAACACCTGAAAAAAGGGCTTGAAAGTCTCGTTGCGAGTTTATTCCGATCTCGGAGTAAGATGCTTTGCATGAAGTTGCACCCGGCAGTACGGCTCAATGGTCGCTTGCGTTTGCCAGGTGACAAATCAATTTCACATCGCGCAGCACTCATTGC
>JBHEMC010000044.1:0-35908 GCA_046262775.1 Pyrinomonadaceae bacterium
GTTCGGTGCCTACAGGTGCAAATAACTTTCTCAGATTCGCTTTGATTGGAGCTTGAGCGGGGTCGCGCTTCGCTTGACTCTTCCCGACCTGCGAATTTGGCGGGTGTTCGGCGCCTACAAGTTACGCGACGTCAAAAACACTGAGGGCGCAAGGACACAAAGGCGCAGAGACAAATTTCATATTATTGACTAGTACGTTTACCTGCGCCCTCATATAAAAGACGCAGTTGGACGAAGATTGGATCACTTGCCTTTGCGCCAGGTCGATAGAAAAGGAGTTGAGGTGCGGGACCAGTTGCGGTGAGCGCTCGCGTGTTTTCCCCGCCGGCATCACGCTCTTCTTTGGTCCATGATTGGCCAACGGTGTTCTGCATCTCCAATCGACCGACTCGCGTGCTCCATGACTTCTCCCAACTTGCCACCTGCGACTCGGCAAGTTTTTGGGCCTGTTCGCCGATTTGAATTCCCTCCAATGGCTCCGGAGTAACCAATACACTCAAGACTTCCGCAATGTGATTGGGTCGACTTCGCTTGACGGTGAAATACGGTGGGTTATCGTCCTGGGCCGGAATCTCCACAAGTCTGCCAATACTTAACTTGTTGTCGCCACCGAGAGTTCGTGTCGTCGGAAAAATTAAATATGGCTCACCCAAAGTGCCATCTGCATACTGCTCACGATCTATGACATATAGATATCCAGTGCGCGCTGCCTCGATACTGACACGAACTCGATCGCCCTGGGCCAATCGCGTGCCGGCAGCGATTCTCTGTGGCACCCATTCCTTATCGACATTGTGTTCGTGCACTATCAACCGCTCACCTGCATCTGTGGGAGACGCCGTCCGGAGTCGCCATATCGTGACGCCGACAACGTTATTCGGATCAACTTTGTCTATCGGCACCGCAGGCGTTGCGACTCGATAAGCCCGCGCAGGCGCGCGTCGTTTAACTGCGTGCTTCTTGGCCGGCGCGACGATGAATGCCGTGTCCCACAAGCGACGAGTTGCGTCCTCAGGTGTCTGCGCCGCTGCCGATATTGGAATTAGGAGCGCCAACAAAAGTGTCAATTTAAACCGCATTGATGCTTTCCTTCCTGCCCCACAAAAGAATTGCGAACTTCTCTGCGTCCTGTGCGCCTGCGCCGCCAACGTTTAAAGTAATTCCTACGCTAAAGCCTCTCAACCGTGGTTATCAAATTCGCCGGGCACGCAGCGGCGCAGAGAAAGAGAGGACGTGCAGATAAGCCTCATCTCCATTCTCCCTGCATGATGAAGCCGGCCCAGTAATACGGCGATTGCCACTGCTTGTTCCGAATCAACTCCATCTGTGCAGCACGCAAAGCAGCCGCAGGCGTCTTCTTCTCACGCAACATACCCCGATAGAATCGAGCCATCAGATCTGCGGTCGCTTTATCATTCACATTCCAAAGACTAACAACCACGCGTCGCGCACCGGCATACATGAAACCTCGCGTCAATCCGTCCAGACCTTCGCCTCTGATTTCCTTACCTAATCCCGTCTCACACGCACTCAACACAACCAACTCAGCCGGCAGTTTCAGATTATAAATATCGAGCGTCCGTAAGAAGCCATCCTGCGGTCGACCCTGTTCGTCAACGAGTGACAGCACGATCGCTGAGAGATTCGCACGTGTGCTGTCCAGATACCCGTGAGTGGCAAAGTGAACATAACGGTATTTACTAAGTTCGCCATTAGTAACCACTCTTCGATTCGCGCGAAAGTCCAGGGCCCTCAAACTCGACCCGGCAGGTGCGACCGCAAGAATTTGCTCCGCTTCCTGACGTGTGAAAGGTAAACGACGAATTATCCATTGACCATTTGCGCTGTCCGCAAGATGTTCGAGCATCCGTGTGTCGCTTGCCGGCACATTGGTTTGTCCTCGGACTTGAGTCGTCCGTGCGCCTGGATCGAACCGTGGATCAGCAGTGGAGAAAACTGGATCAGCGATGACCGCAACTGCTCGAGGTGCCGACTTTCGATCGGCGAAACTCTGACGTTGTACCGCCAGCGCCGAAGCAGATGGAAGACTAACCACTTCGTGGTCAAGTATGAGTGGCCAATAACTGGATCTTTTCCCATCCCTCGACGTTCGTTGAACAGCATTCAAAACAAGAGGGACGGGCAGAGCACTGAATGGGACGTACTGCAGTGCTCCGTCAGGTATTACGACGATCCGCTTGGCATCCAAATCGCCGGCCGCCGGTGCCAATATCATTTCGCCGAGCCGAGTCGCCAGTTCCTTCAACTGCACATCACCTTCAGTGATTCGTGTTTGCCGTTGGGCCTGACTTTCTAGTGCTTTCACAACGCTGCGAGCGGTTAAGGCTTCGTAAAATTGCTGCGCGACTTTTTGGATTTCTGCCCGGCGTGGAAGTACGTATGCCTTTAGAGAATTTTGCGTCACGGCCCAGAGATAACTTCTCTCGGCGCCGAGCGAGTATTCCAACAGGATTGTGTTTGGATCCAGTTGCTGTTGAATGTCAGACACGGTCATCGGCGGTGGCTGGGTTAGCGCCGCATAAGCCGGGCTCTGTTTGCGTATCGCGACCTGCAACTGCTGATACTCATCTTCCAGCCCACTGATCTCTTTGTTGAGAGTCTCAATCTCCTGTTGACTCCCACGTTGCGCGGTAATTTGGATTTGACGTTGTGCTTTCGCATTCAACGACTCGCGGATCTGGCGCTCCTTTGTAACCAGGTCACGATTTATGCCTTCGCGAATGTCGACGTGGCTTTCATTTAATAACTCAGCCAGGCTTCGGGCTCTACTTCTTTCACTCGCCTCCAGCGCTTCGGCCACGTAGTCTTTGCCAGCTTCCTTCGGCTGTTGCATCAGCAGATTCACGTAAAACTCATAAGCCTCTTCTCTTGATGCGAGATAGGCGGCGCGCATTTGCTGGCTGCCGGAGCGCGCTCGAACACCCTCCACCAGCGCCAAAGATTGTTCAATATTCTTGCGGGCCTCAGGGATATTGCCCGCCTGCGATTCGGCCCTCGCGCGTCCTTCCAGAGCAACTGCTGTGTTGCTCAGATCTCCGACGGTTCCAAAAAGAGAGAGCGACTCGTCGAATTTTTCGATAGCTTTCGCAGGCTGATTTAATGAAGTGTAAACGTGGCCCAGATTACTTAAAGAAAGCGCCTCACGCCTGATGTTGTGAGTGTCGCGTTGAATCTGCAGTGCCTGTTGATGGTATTCGAGCGCTTTCTCTGGTTGTTGCAGCTCTGAATAGGTAAGACCCAATAGATCCAATGTCTCTGCTTCTTGCGCATGGTTTCCTGTCTTCTGCTGGATCGCGCGAGCATCGCCGTAATAATGCATTGCTTGTTCGTAGTTCGCCAACAAGCGGTAAGCAGAGCCCATGTTGCTCAATGTATATGATTCAGCGTTCTTATCTGCCGCAACCTGCAATAATGGGAGAGACTGGTGAAAATATTCGAGAGCTTTGTCAGGTGCTCCAAGCGCGATATACGCCACTCCAATATTGTTCAGCGTAATTGCCTGTCGCGCCGGCAAATCTTTAAACAGCGGCAAGGCGAGAAGATAATTGCCCAGCGCATTCTGAAAATCACCAGCATCGTTAAAAAGTTTGCCGATGTTATTCAGGGCTGAGCCTTCCAATGGCAAATTGTTTGTTATGCGAGCGAGCTCCAACGCTCGGTTGTAATGCTGGTGAGCGCTACTGATGTCGCCGAGTACGTCAGACGCTCCTCCAAGCAGTGTCTCGATCGAGCCTTCCAATCGTTGGTCCGCAACCGTAGTGGCCAATTGAAGTGCCGTCTGGAACAGTGGGAATGCAGTGCGAAATTCGTTCAACTGTGCGTGAGCCAACCCTGACATTTGTACTGCAAGGGTCTTCCGATAGGTATCACCTACAGTCTCGAAAAGAGAACTTGCTTCTTCATACTTCTGAATCGCAGCGCGTTTGGCTTGGGCCGCAGGTTGCGAACGAAGCTTCTGAGCTTCCTCAAAAATTCTCTCTGCCAATACATGCTTCTTATCCGCTTCCGTAGCATCGCGTAATGCCCGGATCGTGATTCGGTAGCTTCCACTGTCGACTTTAGACTTTGGGGCACGGACTTCGACGCGGTAATTACCTCCCTGTTCCGCTAACAAGAGCACAGGTTCGGTTCCCCACTTATCGTTAGGACTATCTGTCGTCGCTATTTGAGAGTTATCGGGCGCATACATTGCGAGGCTAATGTCGATACCTTGCTGCTCAACCAAGGCATAAAGGAATTGACCGGCACGCAGCTGTACCTGGTATGCATGTGTTTCAGTCGCATTCAACGGATGCTTACCATCGGCCAAAATGAATACCGACTCTGCCACAGTCTGCGCCGGCGCATTCTGCGTCCATGCATGTGCATTGGATGTTAGGGCTAGGCTTGCGATCACGGTGACCACAAACGCCATTACGTACCGAGGGCGAGTAACCAATGCAACAGTGAAATTTATCAAACGAAGAATCATGATAGTTGTTGATTGAAACCCCATGGATTTGCTTGAGCCCTTTGCAAGAACCAAAGGGGAAGACGCGAGAACGTTGCCGCTCTCGCGCCTCCTTTGCTTTGAACCACGAGTTGGTCGTTACGCAGACGCAGACGCGCTGTCTTCTTCGTACTCGTCGCCACCTTCATCAATATCGTCACCTGCTGTCGAGCCGGCTTGCGCGGTCCAGGTACCATCCTGCTCGCCTGTGATTTCCGGATCATCGTTGTTCCAGTTTCCCTGTGCTTGGTTGTTTGAAGCACCACCGGTCAGTGTTGTTACGCTGATTTCCCAGGTGTGTCCTTGATAGGAGAAGGACGGAAAATTAAACGTGGGCGTCGGCAGGCTCGTACCTGTTGTTGTAGAGAGGACATTGTTGATATTAGGTTCCGTAAACTGGTAGTGGGTACCGGTACCATCGACGTTGACATGACAGCCAACTAAATCCGACTTGTCATTTCCCCCAGTTAAACCATTCGAGTGAATCGTCCAAACATTTGGCATGTGAATCCTCCTTAGTCGTTTGTCGGGTTGACACAATTCTTGACCACGAAATTGTGCTGTTGAATTGCTTGAAGTCTACCTCCGCTTTCGTAATTCATCGGTGCAGAATTCCGACCCAGGTGATTACCGATCGGTGCTTACACAGCGCTAGCGGCCAGCTCATGTGCATGACTCCTATTTGTTAACGCGAGAACCGTTGAGAAAAACCACCATGGAAGGCGCCAAATAGGATTCACGGATTGCGATAAACCGCAGCTCGGTCTCCTGGAAACGGCCTGATTTCGTCGAAGCGCTTATGCGCGCATCATATTCCGGCACCACCCGCAGGTCAACAAACAAGTGCCTAACCCGGCATAAAGGTAAGCAGCCGCGCCGACGGTTGTAGTTGCTAAACTGTTATACGAGCCGTTAGAAGAAACTCGGCTCTTTCCATCACTTAGCTACTTGAAGTTGTATGAAGGAGAGTCGTTAGTCGTGATGAGTACTTGGCTCCGCTTTTGAGGGTGAAAGCAGGGGCAGAGCCCGGACCTGGGGCTCAACCCATATCACAATTTGAGCAGATCCGGTGGTGCAAGCACTCACCGCACATCCGGCGGCAAAGCCGTTCCCGTACCAGAAAGCTTTCGGTGGAGTAACCCCTTGGCAGCACCTACCGCATCCGCACACACAGCCGTTGGGAGAAGAGTGAGGTGATCCGAAAAATTTTCGTGGTGGCGTACCGGGTCAGAGCCGAGAGTCTCACACCGACCCTGCCTCAGAAGTTTAAGTCTTGCATTTAATTTTTCAACTACTGATGTTCAAGCTGGATGACGTGCACCAATAGGTCACCGCTAGTTGTGAGGTTTGTTTCCTTCAACTCATCGTTCCTGGTCTGCATCGCAGCATTCTGTAAATGACTATTGATAAACGACTCGACGCGATCACGCACAGACACGTCTGTAATCAAACCGTGCGTCTTCTCATTCGCAAAATTTCGCGCGGGCTCCAACTCTCTTAGTTCACCAGATGCGAAGATCAGCCAGACCTTTTCGACTCCTTTCTCACTATCAAGCCGAAACCAACTCTTTTCCGGTATCTGCAACTTCCTGCCCTCGTTGATGTACGCCGAGCCATTGTTTGACGTTGGAGATGGAAACAGAACAACAAACTCTGCCGGCTCGGTGTTCTCATGTGGGCCTTCGTTGAAAACATAGAGATATCCTGACTGTGGACTATTTATGTTCAGTCGAATCTCATAACCACGAATGAACAACATCTCCCTCGCAACCTGGAACGGTGGATCGATCGGTCTATTATTTTCGTACTTTTGTACCGTCACAGAGTAGGTCAGTTTCCGTTGCGCAATTGAAGGAATCATGTCGGGCAATGGTGCTGAGTTCTTAGCGCGCCAGTAGCGAACACCAAATACGACGGCCGGAATCACAATTAAAACGGCGGCTATACCAATAACGAATTTGGTAACGTTCGATCGCTTTTGTGAGAGCTGAGATGTGGATGCGGAAGACATCGTGCTGTCTGCCGGAACAACCGGTTGAGCGCTAACGGCCATATCGGAATGTGCCGAACGCTGGATTTCCAATTCGCGGTCTAACTCTCTTCTCAAGCTGCGCAAATCGATCAGCATGTCTTTCGCACTTTGATATCGCTCCTCCGGGGCTTTGGCCATTGCCTTAGCGACAATGCGCTGCAATTCTGCCGGCACACTTGCATCAACCCTGCCTAACGGGACAGGGTCTTTTTCGAGAATCTGTACAATCGTGTGACTGCTCGTAGGACCTTTGAAAGGTTGAACGCCCGCAACCATCTCGTAGAGCATTATGCCAGTGCTCCAGAGATCAGTTCGCCCATCGACGCCGTGGCCCTGTGTCTGTTCAGGCGACATGTAGTTGATAGTTCCGAGAACGGTGCCTGGCGCGGTTTTGAATTCAGTGGCTGCTTCAGTATCAAGTCTGTCACCCAAGCTGGAGGGCTTTGTTTCCGTGAGTTTTGCAAGGCCGAAATCCAGAACCTTAACAACATGGTCGCGCCGCCGAATCATAATGTTTTCAGGCTTTATATCTCGATGTACGATCCGCGTTTCATGCGCCGCATCAAGCGCCGCCAGTATCTGAATGGCTATGTCGAGAATTTCGGTAAGCTTGAGCCGTTTGCCACGCAAATAATTGCGCAGCGTTTCGCCATCGACGAATTCAGTTGCAATGAACGTTTGACCATTGATTTCGCCAAACTCAAAAATCGTGAGAATGTTTGGTTGATTCAGGGACGAGGCAACGCGCGCTTCCTGCCGAAAGCGCTGCATGCGTCGTTTGTCCGTGGAGACATTAGAAGGGAGGATCTTGAGCGCAACTGTACGATCCAGGCGTGCATCATTGGCAAGATAAACTTCGCCCATGCCGCCGACACCAATCTTATCGATAACAACGTATGGCCCAAACTCCTGTCCCCCCTGAAGAGAGCTGCGCTCGCCGTGTTCATCCTCGCTATTGCCGCTGAGTATCAAAGGAGCTGCGCGGTCGGCGGCGCCGCCACCGAGAAAACTGTTCGAGCTGGCGTTGCGATGTGACTCAAGTAAACGTTCGACTTCCTGCTGCAATGATCGATCACCTGCGCACTGGCCCTTAACAAAAACATCGCGCACACCTGGTGCAAGCGATTTTGCCGCTTCGAAGATTCGACTAATCTCCTGCCAGCGTTCAGGTTTCAATCGACTTTAATCTCCCGTCAATTGCTGATACAGCCACGCACGGGCCATGTTCCAATCGCGCGTAACCGTGTTCTCTGAAATTTTCAGCACATCCGCAATCTCTTGATTGTCCAGGCCACCAAAGTATCTTAACTCCACTACCTGACTTCGCCTCTCATCAATCTCCGCCAAACTTTTTAGCGCCTCGTCCAAAGCTAGGAATTCCGACGCGCGGTCCCTAACTAGAGTCGCCGTTTCGTCGAGCGAAATTCGTTGTGCCCCGCCGCCTCGCTTTGCATAGAGGTTGCGTCGCGCGTGGTCGATCAGGATCCTGCGCATGATCCGGGCGGAGATCGCGAAAAAGTGAGATCGGTTTTGCCAATGGACGTGCTTCTGATCGACCAGTCGGACGTAGGCTTCATTGATGAGCGCAGATGTTTGTAGAGTGTGGCCTGCCCGTTCACGATCCATGTAACGACGAGCAAGCCGGCGGAGATCGTCGTAAACCATTGGATAGAGCTTATCCAGTGCCGATTGATTTCCGCCACTCCACTCTTCGAGGAGTTCTGTAATTTCGTGTGCTGTTGCCGGAGCGTCTTGCATGTAGTCTGTTGTCCAATCCCTGTCCGCGTGTTCAGGCGTTTGCCAAATATTATAAGGACTAATACTTATAGCGAACTCCGGCCGTCAGCTCCGCTTTCAGAATCTGGTTAACAAACCAACCGCTGTAATTCCTGACATGTTGTTCCTCCAGCACCTGCGGCTCTAAAACCTCAGCGACAAGCAGCTGAGGCCTCCATCCATTTTCTCGCACTCCGACATCTGCAATGAAAGCGTATTGTAGCCAAGCTGTTTGAGCTTTTCCTCGAATGCAGGGAAACCCGCAGCCACAAGCACGCGGTCGTTGATATTTAGACAGTTCGCTGCATATTCACATCCGGCCGGGACATCGACAATTTCGAATCTGGCGAACGCCTCCTGGCCGCGCAACGCACCGATCGCGGCGAGGTGACGATTACCCAGGTAGGCAACGCCACTTTTGAGATGAAGGATCTTATCCACCTGGCGAATATCAATCAATTCAGAGCTGTAGCCCATGCCCGATAGAACCCTTGTGAGCTGCATTGCTCCTTCGACATTCGTTCGCGCGGAGATACCAATGAAGTAGTGGCCATCGGCTTCGCACACATCGCCACCGTCGAGGGTCCCCGGGGGCTCGATAGTCTCGTACGAAGGGAAAAACGTCAGTATCACGTTTTTGAGCAAATCAACTTCTCCCAAACGATCAGGCGCTCCCGGACGCGAAAGGATTGCTCCTTTCGGAGTCAAAACCGCAGTATCCTCGACGAAAGTAGCGTCCGGAAATTGATTGTTTGGGTTTAGCCTGGTGAGGACCAGGCCACATTGCTGAAGTGCCTGGCAATACTCCTGGTGCTGGTCTATCGCACGAGCATAATCAGGTGGTCCAAGGTTGCTCGTGGTAAGACCGTGGGCAAAGTTCAGGGTGGGTGGACGAACAAGTGCTCTTTGAAACATGAGTCTCCAGCCAGCGCGTAGTGCACCTATTCTGGCTGGAAAGAATGAATTCCGCTAGCGCTCACATGCTCATTGCGCGATGGCTACAAGGCCGTTCAGTGTTTTGAGTGTAAATTTTTGTAAAATGAGTTGTCTCCAGGAAGGTGGATGATAGTGAAGCTTGGAAGGCTGACTAGTGGATTGAAGCTAATTGAAGCACAATGTCCTTCATCATACAGCTTCACCTGAACCACTCAAGTCACAAGAATTTAACAGTCAGGAAGGGGTCAAGCGCAGCGCGACCCGCCGAATTTCCATCCCCGCCCAACCTCACCTGAACCACTCAAGTCACAAAAATTCAACAGTCAGGAATTTAAGCGCTCATGGAGATTGCGAAGGCTTTAGTGAAGCTTGGGCGGGGTCGCGCTGGGCTTGACCCCTTCCTGACTGTAAATTCTTGGAAATTGAGTTGTCTTCAGAAGGTGGATGCTAGTGAAGCTTGGAAAGGCTGACTAGGTGGATTGACACCAGTCAAGCACAATGTCAATCATCATACAGCTTCACCTGAACCACTCAAGTCACAAGAATTAACAGTCAGGAAGGGGTCAAGCGCAGCGCGACCCCGCCCAACTTGCATCACTGCCCAGCTTCACCTGAACCACTCAACCTTTATAAGTTCAACACAGGAATTAAGCGCTCATGGAGATTGCGAAGGGCTTCAGTGAAGCTTGGGCGGGGTCGCGCTGCGCTGACCCCTTCCTGACTGTAAATTTTTGGAAATGGAGTTGTCTTCAGGAAGGTGGATGCTAGTGAAGCTCGGAAAAACTGACTAGTGGATTGACACCAGGCAAGCACAATGTCCTTCATTCACCTCCAGAGCAAAAAATGCTGACTGAAGTTGTCGTCGCCGAAGTCAGCAGCAAGAAGCCGTGAAGTAAGTCCCACACTTAAAAACAAATAGCGATAATGCTGACAACCTTGTCGCTTAGCATTCGTATCGTGGGTTGGGTGTGAAGCTGCTAGATTAAGGAGGGTCCCACTTGAAATGCGAAAATTTTCTATTTTCAATTATATCTTCGTTTTGGTGACTATCTGTGCGTTTGCACTTACAAGTCCGGCAAGTCCCGGTAGGGCAACGCAGGCACCAAGTACGACACATATCATCCGTGAAGTGAGGCATGAGCTCGCGACGTTGCCATATTACGGAGTTTTTGACTGGCTTCAGTATCAGGTCGCGCCGGACGGCACGGTCACACTAAGCGGACAAGTCGTTCGTCCGACCACCAAGAGCGACGCCGAAAGCCGGCTCAAGAACATCGAAGGAGTGACTAGTGTCGCTAACAACATTGAAGTGCTGCCACTATCGCCCGGTGATGACAGAATTCGGATCGCGATGTATCGAGCACTGTATGGCTGGGACTCGCCGCTCTTTCGCTACGCGACAGAGACTGTACCTTCCATTCACATTGTCGTGAATCGAGGTCGGGCCACCCTTAAGGGCGTGGTTGCTTCGAAGGGTGATGCGACTCTTGCATACATACGCGCCCGAGGTGTTCCGGGAGTTTTCGAAGTGACAAACGGCTTACAGGTTGAGAGCGAGCTGCCGAAGTAGACTCGGCTTCCAATTTGAAGCGATCGCAATTGGGGCTGGCGTAACAAACTGGCAGTGTAGGCCTGGCCCCCAATTTTCAGCCTTTGCCGCCAAACGTTACGTGGTCGCCTACTACCGCGCGGTATGGGTCGCAGCCTTCTCTCGATTAAACTCGCACACCAGTACGTAGTCAGACCAATCGCCACGCATATCGCGGCGGTGGTATCAACAATGTGCGGCAGAGTGCGTCTCTTGCTACTTTTTCTTCGAAGTCTCTTTGGACGACTTCTTCTCAGGTACCTTAGCTCCCTCTTGGCGAGCTTCGGAGAGTCCAATCGCTATTGCTTGTTTCTTGCTCGTTACGTTTTTGCCTGAGCGACCACTCTTGAGAGTACCTTCCTTTCGCTCATGCATTGCCTTTTCTACTTTCTTGCCCGCTTTCTTGCTGTACTTGGCCATTAGGTCCCTCCTTGAATCAGTCAATCAAACCGAGGGCTTCAGCTGTTGAGGAAACTTACTAAAAGATGACGCTTTGTAGTGGGAGGGGGCCAAACGCTGTCATCCTTCGTTTCTCTTACTGGCTTGCGTCGATCAGAAAGCTGAGTCCGGTACAAACCACCGCGCCAACAACGAAGATGATAGATGATATCAACGCCATCGTCTTCGGGAAATCGGATTTGAGTAGTTCGCCTTTGCCACAATAACTGCGCGCGAACTGAAACAGCACTGGAGTCTAACGAATTCCGACGAGGCCCTGCACCGATTGAACCAGTTTCTCTGAATCGTATCCAACCCCATCCTTGAAAACAATCTCCACCTTTTCGATGTCAGCAATGCTTGCTGCCGGGTTCCCATTTACCACCATCAGGTCTGCCTGCTTTCCCGGCGCGATAGAGCCTATGCGCATATCCTCTCCGAGAAACGTGGCGCCATTAAGCGTCGCAATCTTGATTGCTTGTACAGGTGTAAACCCGGCTTCAACCAACAACTCGACTTCCCGCAGATCGCCAAAACCTGCGACAATACCCCCATTGCCTGTCGGATCAAGTCCGGCAAGTAACAAACCACCAGCCTGCACAAACGCCCTCTCAAACTCCATCGCCTTATGCAGCAGGGTCACGAAATCCGATGACGAGGAAACACGAGCCCGCGCCTGTAAGTAGCGAACGCGAGCATCACTCGACATTACGTTCAGCACCCGCGGATTCAATAGCGCCGAAGCAGCGCCAATACCGCTTTGGGCCAGCGGCGCGCCCGCAGCTTCGAAGACCGGTAACGTCGAAGTAATCGCAACGTTTTTCGAAACTAATGTGCGGATGGTTTCCTGTGCCGCTGGTCCATTTAGATCGAGCTGTCTCAAGCTTGTGTTAACAGCATTGCCCGGCGGGCATTGATCCGGATTCTTGTCTGGGACAAACTCCGAATCTACCATTAACCCGTGCTCAAGATCGTCGATACCAATCTCCGCTGCCTCTTTAAATCCAATGGAGCACAGGTGACCCGTCACTTTTAATCCGCGCTTATGCGCCTCTTCGACAGCAGCACGCAACTCGTCGCGAGTGATGTTCATGTACGCTTTGAAGGAAGTTGCACCTGCATCAGACCAGTAGTTGACCATTCGTCTCGCATCATCTGGTCCAGTCAACTCATGCATTACAGGAGTGAACGAACCACGTCCTTCAAGATATGGCGCCGTAATGTGCATCTTCGGCCCAATGATTCGACCGGAATCTATTAAACGTTTGATCTCCAGGTCTGTATAGGGCGCAACACTGCCCGTAGTGCGAATGGTTGTGACGCCTAACGCGAGGTAAAGACGCGGGAAGCTGTTGCCCATGTCTGAATAAATTGGCGGCGACCCGCCCATGGGAAAGAACATGTGATCGTGCATTCCGACGAGCCCTGGAAGTACGGTGTAGCCTGGGAGGTCGAGAGTCTTTGCTCCTGTTGGAATCTGTGCCGAAGCACTCGCTTGCACCGATTGAATTTTCCCGCCACTAATCAAGATCGTCTGATCCTCACGAGCAGGAGTGCCGGCGCCATCAATCACGCGGACATGGATAAGCGCAATCACGGGTGCTTCCACACGAATGAATTGTTGACGCTCCGGCGTTTGAGCAAGCGCTGCTGATGCGAGAGCAAATCCGAGTAGAGCTGCAAGTTGAGTTTTCATACTGTCTTCCTACCAGACTCATTTGTCTTTACAGCGAAGTCATTTTTCAAAACAGACTCGTAACGGTTGAAAGTAGTCTAATAGCGAACGTTAGGGTAAGATATGCGGTCAGTCAAAAGAGGCTTTGGTCCAAAGTGAACTGTCACTCCAGTCTGAACACCGTGGTCGCCGGCAAGTCTCGACGTACTTTAATTTGCCTGCTGCTCGTTACACTTAGCTATGGGGCGCTGGTTGAAGCGGTTCATAGCCACGGTTTTGGTCCGTCTTCGCTCAGTCGACACTCGGCCTCGGCGGCTGATATTTACGACAATAGATCACAATCTTCCGCTTATGGCAGTGGCCATCTAAGTGAATGCTCGATGTGCCAGTTCCAACGGCAGTTGTTTGGTAGCTTTCTGCACACTCACCTCTTCACCCACACTTCACAGCAAGACGCTATTCCAATCCAACAGGCTCTTTCCTATTTCTCCACGTCAAGATTACCCGCCTCCGGTCGGGCGCCACCCGCTATGTGACGAAGACTCAGCGAATCTTAACTCATCAGTTCATTCTGCGTATCACTCCGGTTGTAATTGTAGATCCGCTGTAGGTCGCAGTTGAACAACTAAGGTCGATAGCAAAGTCTGCTCACTGCGTATTTTACATAACAATTAAATAGCTCAATAAATGCGAGGTGGATGAATGTATCAGTCCGCGAACGTCGAGATCGGCAGCGCACGTCTCGCCAACCACGTACATAGCATAAGTAAGTTTGGCGATGTTGCTGCTGTGCAATGCCGTTGCACCTGCTACCGCCCTGGCCGCCGACGCAAAACACATCGCCGAGGCTTTCTAACCAGCTTGACTCTGTTTGGGATGGTTATTTCAGGAGTTCACGCGCAAGAAAAATTGCCGCTACAACCTGCCACAGTGGAGAGAAGGCTTCAGAGTCCAATTCAGACAGGCGCGACATCCAGAAGAGTGATTGGTATTTCTGACGCCGTCTCCATTTTTTTAAAACAGAACCTTGAACTGGTCGCGGCTCGCTACGATATCGACAGCGCCGACGCGGAGAAACTGACCGCACGGTTGCGGCCGAACCCGGCACTGACTGTAGGTTTATCCGACCTTCCGGTGAATCTCAGCGGACCATTAATCAAAGAACAAACTTATACGTACGGACTCTCGCAGACGATCGAACTCGGGGGTAAGCGGAGAAGGCGTATTGATGCTGCCGATGCAGACTCCGCACTGGCCCGAGGACAGTTCCAGATGGTTGTTTGGCAATTAACAAATGAGCTGAAGCGAAAGTTTTACACCGTAGTACTGAATCAGTTGCTTCTAAACCTGGCTCGAGAAAATCAGTCAACGTTTGCAGAAATCGTTACCCACACAACTGAATTGTTGAATGCGGGCGAGATCTCCGGACTGGATCTCGAGCGGCTTCAGGTCGAAAAGCTCAAGTTTGACACCGATGTGGCAAACGCTGAAAGAGACTACGAGGTATCTGTGCGCGACTTGCGTTTCGCGCTGGGCGGAGACTACCCGACCATGGACATAGACGTAATTGGATCGCTCGACCCGCAAACTTATGATTTTTCGTTTGCCGATCTGCGCGATAAGGCTTTGACGTCTCGTCCTGACATAAAGGCGGCTCAATTGAGTGAGCATGCTGCCGATGCGGCGATCAAGTTGCAAAACGCCCAGCGAATACCGGACCTAACGGTCGGAGGTGGAGTGGATCAGGTTCCGGCCGGCACGAGTACCTACACATTCGGCGTCGGCATCAACTTACCGCTTTCGAACCGTAACCAGGGGGAACGCGCTAAGGCGCTCATTGAAAAAGAAAGGGCGCAAAACCAGCAACGGTTTCTCACGAACCAGGTGATGAGCGATGTTGACAAGGCCCTGATTGCGTTCCAGATGCAAAGGCGACGGGTCGAACTTTACAGCTCCGGTGTGATTACCAAGGTCAATGACATTCAGAACCTTACAGAAATTTCATTGAAGGCCGGCGAAAGTTCTACCCTCGATTTGCTGGACGCTATTCGCACCCGTCGCGATACGTTGGCCAGTTTTTACCAGACTCTTTTTGATTATCAGATGTCGCTGCTGGATCTCGAATTCGCGACAGCAACAACGCTGCAAAAATAGGTTGGGGTCCGCGAAAGGACAACTGAAATGATTTCCATGAAAAACACTTGTCTTATGGTTTCTTTGTTATTCGTGATGGTCGTGTATGCCGGGTGCAATCGAACTGCACCGCCGACTACTCAAATCCCCAAAAATGTTTCATCTTCGCCTCAGATGCAGAGTGCAGTTGAGGTTGAGATAGTTTCCACGCAACCAATTGCCGGGGCAATTCCGGCCACCGGAAAAATCCTTGTACCGGAAGATCGACTCGCGGTCATTGGACCAGTCAACGAGGGCCGAATTGTACGACTCTATGCAGGCCAGGGCACGAACGTCAGAAAGGGGCAGAAACTCGCTGATTTAGAATCAGCCGACATAGATCAAGCAGAGGCCGATTATCTGAAGGCCCTCGCAGATTACGAAAATGCGCGGCGATCGTCAGTCGCTGAGGTGAAGCTGGCACAGGAAAATTACGATCGGACCAAGCTTCTGTTTGAGAAAACAATCACCGCTGCAAAAAACCTGCAAGCCGCTGAGCATGACCTCGAATTAGCGAAGGCCTCAGCTGAAAGCTCACTGAATGGCACCAAAGCCGCCCTGACTGCAGCACGAAGGCACCTGCTGATTCTCGGACTCAGTGAATCGACAATTAACGCCCTCTCAATCAAACCAGATTTGGCAGCTGTTTTTTCGCTGAATGCTCCAATCAGCGGGGTAGTAGTCGAACGCAATGCGTCGGTCGGAGCGACCGTGGGAACTGACGCGAATGTGTTCAAGATAATCGATCTCTCCCGCGTGTGGATCGATGCGAATGTATTTGAGAAAGACCTCGAGCGAGTGCGGCTGGGACAAGAAGTGAAAGTAAAGGTCCCGGCATTTCCGAACTCTACGTTTGTCGGCAAAGTTATTCTCGTGAACAGCGTCGTGGATCCTGATACACGTACTATCAAAGTTCGAACCGAAGTCGCGAATCCTGAAGGACGACTCAAGCCGGACATGTTCGCTAATGTTGAAATAATAACCACTCTGAATCGAGCTGCGATATCAATCCCCGAATCCGCGATTCTTAACGACGACGGTAAAACATTTGTCTTTGTCCTCGAAGATGACACGTACAAAAAGCGACAGGTGCAGGCTGGAATGCAAAGCAACGATCGCGTGGAAATTGTCGATGGTGTGAAAGCCGGCGACAGAGTAGTGGTAAAGGGCAACTATCTCCTTTTGCAACAAAGCAAGTCGGGCGAATAGGACGAACTATTTTCTGACCGGGTTCCGTTATGACCGATAACATTATTGCGTTTTTTTATCGTGAGCGATTAGTGGTAGTTGTGGTGTCGATGCTAATCGTTGCCGGCGGCATTCTCGCTCTGCGTCGTTTGAATGTCGACGCGTTTCCCGATGTAACGCCTGTTCAGGTCGAAATCGACACCGAGGCGGAAGGACTGGCGCCAGAGGAAATCGAACGACAGATCACATTTCCGATCGAGAACGAAATGAATGGGATCTCGGGTGTAACTCACGTTCAATCAGATTCTCAGTTTGGGCTCTCTGTCGTCACGGTCTATTTCAGCGACGAAACTGACATCTATTTTGCACGCCAGCAGGTGTTTGAACGGCTGTCAGCAGCGAAAGACAGTATCCCCGCCGGATTCGAACCACAGATGGGCCCAATCACAACTGGTACGGGCCAGATCTACCTTTATCAAATCGTCGGTCACGGACAAAGCAATCAGGAACTGAGAACGATTCAGGATTGGATTATTAAATTGCAGTTGCGAACTGTGCCTGGTGTTGCCGATGTGCTCAGCTTCGGCGGTGAGGTTAAGCAATACCAGGTAGTCGTAGATCAACAAGCGCTGGTCAACTACAGCATCACAGTTAAGACTCTTTTTGACGCAATCCAAAATAACAATCAAAACACCGGCGCCAACTTTATCGAACACGGCGACGAGCAGTATATCGTTCGCGGATTAGGACTCGTCAAAGACGTTGAAGACATAAAAAACATAGTCCTCGACTCCCGCGGAGGTACACCCATTCGCGTCGCAGATGTCGCCACAGTCAATATCGGCAACGAAATCCGACAGGGCGCTGTCACGAAAGACGGTCAGGGTGAAGTCGTTACCGGGATTGTCCTGAAGCGGATCAACGAAAATACCAAACAGGTCATAGAGCGAATTAAAGAAAAGGTGGCTGAAATCAACAAGTCATTGCCACCTGGAGTAACGATTGTTGACTACTACGATCAAGCGGAGCTGGTTGATAACAGTGTACATACAGTCGTTGAGTCACTCATCGAAGGAGAGGTCCTGGTACTGATAATTCTCGTGCTGCTGCTCGGTAATTTTCGCAGCTCTCTTATTACTGCCGCAGCTATTCCGTTCTGCATGTTGGTCGCATTCATCCTAATGTGGAACTGGGGATTGTCTGCAAACCTCATGTCTCTCGGTGGTCTCGCGATCAGCATTGGGATGATGGTGGACGCTACAGTGGTGATGGTAGAAAACATCTATCGCCATCTGGAGGAACACCGCGAGCACTCGACACGAGAAGCGATACTTGTTGCGGCTCAGGAGATCGGGAGGCCGATGTTTTTCGCGATCCTCATCATCATCGCAGTCTTTCTTCCGGTCTTTACCCTCCAGGGAATTGAAGGAAAGCTCTTCAAGCCGCTTGCGTATGCGGTCACCTTCTCAATGATCGGATCGATGTTGATGGCATTATGCGTTGCTCCGATGTTGTGTGCGCTTTGGCTGCGACTTCAAAAGGGCGAAATCCGCAGTAATCCGATCATCCGGCTCTTCAAAGGCATTTACGTCCCCGTGCTGAACTGGGCCATTCGCCACAGGTACATCGCGCTCACCATTGCGGCTCTTTTGCTGCTGTGGAGCGTCGCGGACGTTTATATTCTCGGCAGCGAGTTTGTGCCGACCATTGATGAAGGCAATATGTTGATACGGGCGACCATGCCGGCCAGTATCTCGCTTTCGCGGGCAGTTGAAGTTTCATCAAAAATCGAAACGCAGTTGCGTCAGTTCCCGGAAGTTGAAACCGTCGTAGCTAAAATCGGCCGTGCTGAACTTGGCGGCGACCCTGAGAGGGTAAGCAACGACGAACTCTACGTTCGCCTAAAACCGAAAAATCAATGGACAACTGCCCGCACTAAAGATGAGTTGGTCGATTCCATGCGGCGCCGCGTCGAGGGTTTGCCCGGAGTAGTATTCAACTTTTCTCAAGTCATCCAAACTCGCAATGACGAACTTATTTCCGGAATCAATGCACAGATAGCGGTAAAGATCTTTGGTGAAGATCAAAACACCTTGCGACAGCTGGCGGATCGGATACGTCAGGCTATGTCGAATGTGCGCGGCGTCGAAGATCTGGCGGTCGAACAATCCGCCGGTGAGGAACATTTGGAGATTGATGTCGACCGAAACAACATTGCCCGGTACGGGCTAAATATCACGGACGTTTTAGAAGTAGCGAAGATTGCCATCGGTGGCGAGGAGGCGACTGATGTATTAGAAGGTCAACGTCGCTTTGCGATCTTCGTGCGGTTGAAAGAGTCGTATCGCAACCAGGTCGAGAAATTAGGCGATATACTCGTCGCCGCGCCGGTCGGCGGGCGCATACCACTCGGCCAGTTAGTGACGTTCAAGCTATCCAGTGGAGATTCCGTAATCAGTCGCGAAAATTCGCTCCGTCGCATTGTGGTGATGTGTAACGTAAAAAACCGCGATATCGGCAGTTTCGTTCACGACGCTCAGCAAGCCGTAGCGTTGCAAGTAGAAACACCCCCAGGCTATTTCGTCACGTGGGGCGGTCAATTCGAAAATGCGCAACAAGCGCAGAGGCGGCTTCTGATTGCGATACCTATTGCACTGCTATTTGTCTTTGTACTGATCTATTCGTGTTTCAACTCTTTACGAAATACGCTGACGATTATATTCAACATCCCGATTGCGCTGGTGGGCAGCACAACGTTTTTGCTGATCTCTGGATTTCCTCTGAGTGTTCCGGCAATCGTCGGTTTCATCGCCGTGTTCGGGGTCGCGGTGCAAAACGGCATGGTGATGGTTTCCTACATAAACAAGCTCCGGCAACGAGGGATGGAACTCCACGAAGCAGTCATCACCGGTGCGAGCGTTCGTTTACGCGCAGAGTTGTTGAGCGCTCTAATCGGGAGCATCAGCTTGATTCCCTTCATAGTTTCGTCCGGCACTGGCGCAGAGATTGAGAAGCCACTGGCAATCGTAGTGGTCGGCGGCTTGTTAACTCGCCCTGTTAAGATCGTAATTCTGCCAATGATCTATGAATGGGTAGAAGGCCGTGCTGCGCGAAAACAAAAGCCCGCGCTTGAAGCGTAGCGATTGAAGAGCTCTGCTTACTACTATCGTAAATCGTTGAGATTTTGGTATTACAACTCCTCGCGAGCTCTGGATCTATCGTATTATTAAAATTCTCTGACAACCCGTCTTCAATGGCATCATCAATGAAACGATTAGCGTTTGCTGCCCTGGTTTTTGCCACCTTTATCTTCGCTGTTAGCTGCGGACGCTTTGCGAATGCCCCTAACAATCCAACGAGCGATCGGCTGATTGTAATCTCACCAATCTACAACGAAATTATTTGGGCTTTAGGCGCACAGGACCACGTAGTCGGAGTCGACTTATCAAGCACCTACCCGCCAGATGTCAAGAAAGTGCAAACTGTGGGATATCACCGCGCGTTGAGCGCGGAAGGAATCCTTTCACTTCATCCCACTGCGATTATTCACGACGGCAATGTCGGGCCACCGCAAGTACTACAACAACTTGAAAGCCTGAACGTGCCGTTTAAGACGTTTGCGGCCAGGAACGATTCAATTGATAACACCAAGGTACTGATTCGGGAGATAGGGTCTTACTTTCAAAAGGAGCAGCGAGCGCAAGATCTCTGTTCGAAGCTGGATTCACAAATCACAGCATCGCTCGAACAAGTAAAACGGTTCGGCGATCATCCGCGCGTGGCGGTAATCCACTTCGGGCGAGCATCGAATGTTTACCTGGTCGTCGGCAAAGGTGGTGGTGGAGATAGCGGGGCAGCGAGCCAGATGATTGAATGGGCAGGAGGCCAAATGGCTGTTGAGGCGCAAGGAATGCAGCGAATGGCTTCGCCGGAAATCGTTGCACAGGCCAACCCGGATGTTATCCTGCTGACAGACTTCGGTTACGATCGTCTGGACGGCTCGCTTGATCAAATCAAAGCCTTGCCGGGCGTCTCCACTTCAAATGCAGCCAGAAATAATCGCATCTATCGAATACAAGAAAATGAATTGTTGTATTTTGGACCACGCTCGGGCGAGAACATTCAGAAAGTTGCCACACTCATCCACCAAAAGTGACCAAACATCGTAGCTCTCGCGCAGGCATCCTTCTCGTTTTAACCCTCGTCGCACTGCTTGTTTTGGCAGCATCGATCCGCTATGGCGCAATAGATTTCTCTCTCTCCGACATTGGAGGTGCGCTTGCTTCTCTTTTTTCCTCAAGCGCCGTAGCTACGTTGGACCAACGCATCTTCCTCGAACTCAGACTTCCGCGCGCGATTCTCTGCCTGTTTGTAGGTGCGAGTCTTGGCGTGGGCGGCACTCTGATGCAGGCGCTGTTTCGTAATCCAATCGTCGAACCTGGACTCGTCGGAACTTCCAGCGGCGCTGCCTTTGGATCGGCGCTGTTTTTTGTTCTGGGTGGTGTGCTGCATCTCGGAGCGTTCTGGACGCTTCCGATTGCTGCCTGCATTGGCGCGGTCGTCTCGACTTACCTCGTATTTATTCTCGCTCAATCGGGAGACAATGGACGAGCCTCGATTGTCATGCTGCTGCTGACAGGGCTCGCGGTGAATGCGTTGTTTATGAGCGCTATCGGTTTTTTGTCATACATTGCGCGGGACCCACAGGCGCGCTCAATCACGTTTTGGAGTCTGGGAACGTTGTCTGGCGCGAACTGGAATGCAGTCAAGATCGTGGCCGTTGCGACAGCCGGCGGGACTCTTCTTGCGCTACGTTACGCGAAGCAGTTGAACGCATTAATGATCGGTGAAGAAGAAGCGACATACCTCGGTGTGAACGTAAATCGTTTGAAGTGGATCGTTCTTTCTATCAATGTGGTTATCGTGGCGGTGAGTACGGCTTTCACCGGCGTAATCAGTTTCGTTGGTTTGATTGTGCCGCACATTCTTCGAATGCTTGGAGGAGCTGATAACCGATATCTGATTATCGGCAGTGCGCTCCTGGGCGGATCGCTTTTGAGTTTGGCAGATCTGATCGCTCGACTTTCCCTTAGACCTGCGGAACTGCCGATCGGTATCGTTACCTCGGCTGTCGGTGTGCCGATTTTCCTTTCACTCCTGCGACGGCGACAATACCTGTTTTAATTGCAATGCTGGAAGCCAACAACGTTACCTTCCGTGCGGGACAAAAAGCGCTGGTCTCCGACATCTCGGTTTCTTTTGCGCCAGGTCGCCTGCACTTGCTGATTGGACCAAACGGCGCCGGTAAATCGACCCTCATCCGAGTTTTGGCGCGATTGCTTCACCCGCAAACAGGCAAGGTGACCTATGAAGGTATTGACATCAAACACGCGAGCGAGGGTGATCTCGCAAAACGTCGCGCGGTTCTTTCCCAGGCGATCGAAATCGCATTTCCACTCACTGTACGTGAAGTGGTGATGATGGGCCGTTACCCGCATTTTGGAGGACGACCCGGGCCTGTTGACGAACAAATTGTTGATGAACTAGTGGAATTTTTCGAGGTGACGGAGTTCACCGATCGTAGCTACCACACGCTAAGTGGCGGCGAACGTCAACGAGTGAATTTCGCACGTGTGCTCGCCCAATTGTGGCGTTTATCAGAGGCCGGCGGAAATTCATCTTGTCGTTACCTCTTCCTCGACGAGCCGCTCACCTTCCTCGATGTACATCATCAAATCCAGTTTATGAAAAAGGTGCGGAGCTTCGCGAGTGCACCAAACGTCGTGACTGTAGGCGTTGTTCACGATTTGAATCTTGCTGCTCGTTTCGCGGACCAAGTTGTGTTGATGAATGAAAGTAAAGTTGTGGCGGTTGGTACAAGTGGCGAGGTACTTACAGCGGACCACATCAGCACCGTGTTTGGGGTGGAACCGACGTTCGTTACGCTTCCGGATTCAGGTATGCATTTAATTTTCGACTAATTCACGAGAGTTCATTTCAAACGAAATCAATGAGCAACGAGGTCTAATCTGTTCGCGGACGTATTCGGGGCTGATTGGCATTGTGCTTGGCCCCATGGGGCTTGCGATAACGCTCCCACTCTCTCCTACGTTTACACCGGCGGGGAAAGCTATCGATCATTAGCCGCAGCCAGGCCCATTTATCGGACCGCACGGTAGTTATAGGAGTGACAAGTGTATGTGGATAACGCAACAGGAACACAGATTAGTCCCTATGACCTGACCAAGCCTCCTGTCAGCAACGTCCCAGACAGGCAAGTCCGAAATTGTCTTTATCGAGAGCGACAATTTGTGCTAATAAAGCTTCCCTCGAACCGAAAATTCTAAAATGAAAACCTTGGGCATCGATGTCGGCACCGGCGGCACGCGCGCCGTGGTCGTTGATCGCGAGGGCAGGGTCATAGCCTCTGCAACAGCTGAGCATATTCCCTTCGCATCGACGCATACTGGATGGGCTGAACAGAATCCGGAAGATTGGTGGCTCGCAACGATTAAGGTTATCCGCGAAGTCTTAGCGAAACTATCTGGCGACGAAATAGTATCGATAGGCTTCTCCGGACAAATGCACGGTCTAGTTCTACTTGATCAGAGCGCTCAGGTATTGCGCCCTGCAATCATTTGGTGCGACCAACGGACGGATGCTCAATGCAAATCTCTGACTGAAACAATCGGTGCTGAGCAGCTAATCGAACTCACGTGCAATCCAGCATTGACGGGTTTTACGTTGCCGAAGATGCTTTGGGTACGCCAATGGGAACCGGAATTGTGGCAGAAAGTGCGCAGTGCATTATTGCCGAAAGACTATGTTCGTCTACGACTGAGCGGCGACAGGGCCACTGACGTAGCCGATGCTTCGGGTACATTGTTGTTTGATGTGAAGGCACGCAAGTGGTCAAGTGAAATGCTCGCAACTGCCGACATCGACGAACGGCTGTTAGCGCGCGTCTACGAATCGCCGGATGTAACCGGATCTATATCAAAAGCCGGAGCCGAAGCTACAGGATTAAGAGCAGGCACACCAGTCGTTGCGGGCGCCGGCGATCAGGCCGCCGGTGCTGTGGGAATGGGAATCATTCGTCCTGGCACAGCCAGTGTGACCATCGGAACGTCGGGTGTCGTGTTCGCCTCAACAGACAAACCGAAGCTCGATCTAAAGGGTCGCGTCCACACTCTCTGTCACGCGATTCCGAATCGTTGGCACGTGATGGGCGTAACCCAGGGAGCCGGACTGTCTCTGCGCTGGTTTCGGGATCAGTTTGGCGTAATGGACAGAAATGATAGTGCCAATTACGATCTACTAACCAAAGAAGCGGCGTCAGTTTCACCGGGCTCTGATGGGTTAATATGGACGCCTTACTTGATGGGCGAGCGCACTCCTCATCTGGATCCGTTTGCCAGAGCGGCGCTCGTAGGATTGACCGCCAGTCACACGCGCGCTCACATCGTGCGTGCTGTGCTGGAAGGAGTCGCGTTTAGCCTGCGTGACGCTTTTGAAATCCTCAATGAGATGGGAGTCCAAGTCGAAGAGATCAGGCTTGGTGGTGGCGGCGCGCGATCGAATCTGTGGCGACAAATTCAGGCTGACGTCTACAGGCAACCCGTTAAGATGATCGCCGCGGAAGAGGGTGCGGCTCTTGGGGCCGCTCTTTTAGCGGGTGTCGGTGTCGGTATATGGCCATCAGTCGACGCGGCTTGTGATGCGGTCGTGCGAATTGATGAGCGTATTGAGCCGAACGCCGAGTCGATGAGAATTCTCGCGCGTAATTACGACCGCTTCAAACAAATCTATCCGGCTCTAAAAACGCTAACGAGCTGAGCCCTTGGCGGATGAAATAGATGAAGATCAGTCTATCTACAGGAAGCAGTCGGTCATTCTTTTTTGGTCTCTTTACTTTCGCGCTTGTGATGGCAATCGTTGCTCTCAAGTCGTCAAACAGGGCTCAATCGCAAAACCAAATGCCGGATTACAAAAACTCACATTTGTCAGTCGAACAACGGGTAAACGATCTACTCTCGCGCATGACATTGGAAGAAAAGATTGCGCAAATGACGTGTCTCTGGACAAAGCGGCCACAGGAAAATTCTGTGACAGACTTCACAACGGATCGCGGAGACTTCTCGCCGCGGGAAGCCGCACAGGTCATGAAATACGGTATCGGCCAGATCGCGCGACAGCGTGAGCAGAAGGGACCACGCGCTGGGGCGATCTTCGCCAACGCCGTTCAGAGGTGGTTAATTGAAAACACTCGTCTGGGAATTCCAGCGATCTTCCACGATGAGATTCTGCACGGCCAGATGGCCAGGGGCAGTACCAGTTTCCCACAACCAATCGCCCTCGCAAGCACCTGGGATCCTGATTTCATAAGCAAAGTTTTCACTGCCGGCGCACTTGAGACCAGAGCGCGCGGCAGCCAACAGGTGCTTGGGCCAAATCTGGATCTTGCGCGCGAACCGCGTTGGGGTCGGACAGAAGAAACCTACGGAGAAGACCCTTATCTCGTCTCGCGCATGGCGGTGGCGATTGTCCGCGCCTTGCAAGGCCCAGGACCAGGCATCAACGATGAACACGTTATTGCCACGGCTAAACACTTTGCCGCTCACGGCCAGCCAGAAGGCGGCACTAACATCGCTCCGGCAAACTATTCCGAGCGAGTCCTGCGCGAAAACTTTCTGCCCAGCTTTAAAGCGGCTGTGACGGAAGGAGGACTCATGAGCGTAATGCCTTCTTACAACGAAATTGATGGAGTGCCGTCGCATGCTAACGCCTGGCTATTGGAAAAAATTTTACGGCAGGAGTGGGGCTTCAAAGGCAACGTCGTCTCTGATTATTACGCAATTCCTCAGCTACAAGATCTGCATCATATTGCTGACGACAAAGAGGAAGCAGCACGGCTGGCTCTTGAAGCAGGCGTAGACATCGAGCTACCGGATCCCGATTGTTTTCCATTGTTGCTTAGGTTGGTCCATGAAGGCAAAGTCTCCGAGACGTCAATTGACAAAGCCGTCGCGCGGAATCTTCGTGCGAAGTTTCTTCTCGGCTTGTTTGAAAATCCTTACGTTGATCCCGATCGAGCCGTGACGGTAACCAACTCACGCGAGCACCGCGAATTAGCTGCCGAGGCTGCCCGGCGATCTATCGTGCTCCTGAAGAATGAAAACAATCTACTGCCGCTGGATCGTTCGAGGCTCCAATCCATTGCTGTCATCGGACCCAACGCCGATCGCGTCCACCTGGGTGGCTACAGCGACGATCCCGGTCGCGGCGTTAGCGTACGCCAGGGAATTCTCAACAAGGTCGGTAATCAGATCAAAGTCACCTATGCCGAAGGATGCAAGATTACCCTGGAGGGCGGTGACTGGTTTGCCGATTCTTCACATCTCAACAACCCGCTGGACGACGCGAAGTTGATTGCGCAAGCTGTGGAAGTCGCACGCAGTGCGGATGTTGCTCTCGTTGTAGTGGGCGGAAACGAAGATACCAACAAGGAAGGTTGGGCAGACAACCATCTCGGCGATCGTGATAGCTTGGAGCTTGTTGGCCGGCAGAACGATCTTGTTAAGGCGGTGATGTCAACAGGCAAACCCATTATTGTGCTGCTTATTAATAGCGGGCCCCTTTCAATCAATTACATCGCGGAAAACGCACCCGCAATCCTGGAGGGGTTTTATCTGGGTCAGGAAACCGGAGTTGGGGTGGCTGATGTTCTGTTTGGCGATTTTAATCCGGAAGGCAAGTTGGCGGTAACTTTTCCGCGTTCAGTCGGGCAATTGCCCGCTTATTACAACCGCAAACCAACCGCGAAACGCGGTTATCTTTTTACCAGCAAAGAACCCCTGTTTCCGTTTGGATATGGCCTCAGCTATACGACGTTCGACTATTCGAACTTGCGAGTGAGTCCCGCACAAATCGGACCCACGGATAACTGTAAAGTGACTATTCGGGTTACCAACACTGGCAAGCGCGGCGGAGATGAGATTGTTCAACTGTACATTCGTGATCTTGTGAGCTCCGCAACGCGGCCTGTAATGGAGCTCAAAGATTTCAAGCGCATTTCGCTCGCTCAGGGCGAAAGCAAAACCGTTGAGTTCACGATCACGCCGGACAAACTTTCGTTTCTCAACATGAACATGAAGACGGTAGTTGAACCCGGTTGGTTCCAGGTAATGGTTGGAACAAGCTCAGTAAAATATGAAACAGCTAAGCTTCAAGTAGTCGTGAAGTGAATTGGCGAATTAATTATTGTTGGCCAGCAAGAGTAAACCACCCCTCTTTTTTGACATGAGCCCATCCAACTTGAGACTTTCAGATTTTGGTGAATGGTCCGTGAGTTGAACGAGAGGAACGACCATTCCTGACTGGACCTGGGGACTTGTCTGAAGCAACAAATGGTGCTTTTAATTAGCGGGGCTGAGCCACGTTCGTAAGCTTCACACGATTCAGTTTTCACTTGACAGCTGCCGTTTTGAGCAAAGGAAAACCAAGAGGATGCCAACCGATAATTATCAACCCAGGCCTGAACACAAATTTACTTTTGGACTTTGGACGGTGGGCAATCGCGGCCGCGACTCTTTTGGCGATGCTACAAGATCAAGCCTGAGTCCAATCACGATAGTTAAGGAGTTGAGCCGGCTCGGAGCTTACGGCGTGAACCTTCATGACAATGACCTCGTGCCGATCGAAGCAACCGCTGCCGAATGTGATCGCATTGTGCGCGAATTCAAGCAGGCGCTTGATGATCACCACATGCACGTGCCGATGGCCACGACAAATCTTTTTTACGATCCAGTCTTTAAAGATGGCGCATTCACTTCAAGTGATTTGCGTATCCGACTCTATGCCTTGCAGAAGACGATGCGGGCCATGGATCTAGGCGTGGAGCTTGGTGCAAAAATCTTTGTTTTTTGGGGTGGGCGTGAAGGAGCGGAAGTCGATGCCGCGAAGGATCCACGTGAAGCTCTGAAGTGGAATCGTGAAGCACTCAACTTTCTTTGCGCATATTCGATGGACCAGGGTTACGATTACAAGTTTGCCCTTGAGGCAAAGCCTAATGAACCACGCGGCGACATTTACTTACCGACCACCGGGGCAATGCTCGGCTTTATTGCAACGCTCGATCACCCGGAGATGGTTGGTGTCAACCCCGAAGTGGGGCACGAACAAATGTCGGGATTAAATTTCTATCACGTTGTTGCCCAGGCAATCGAAGCCGGCAAGTTATTCCATATCGATCTGAACGATCAAAAAGGCCCGCGTTTTGATCAGGATCTTCGCTTCGGATCCGAATCGATTAAGAACCTTTTCTTTCTGGTTAGGCTGCTTGAAGAATCCTACGGCGGCCCAAGACACTTCGACGCCCATTCTTATCGCAGTGAAAACCAGGAGGGTGTTTGGGAGTTTGCGGCTGGTTGTATGCGAAACTATTTGATCTTGAAGGAGAAAGCGCGTCAGTTCGATGAAGATAGTGAGATACAATCGCTGCTTGCTGAATTTCGTTCCGCGACGCCTGAACACGATTGGTTTATCGGAGCTTACAGCCGGGCGAAAGCTATTCAGCTCAAGTCGACGGCGTTGAACCGAACCGAATTAACAAACCGAAAACTTCCTTACGAACGTCTGGATCAACTCACCGTGGATCTTTTATTAGGCGTGCGCTAGGCCAGTCTGTATGACATGCACGAATCGTGAGGAATCGGCTCAGTATTGCTGATTCTCAGGCTAGGACCCCTTTGATCAGCGTCGGCAATTTCAGTCCAGGAATCGATTTACTTACGCGCACTCATCGCCGAATTACTTCGCTTTGTTTGCATGATTGCGGGTCCATGCGATGTTGTGGAGTGTGGATTTGCTGGGGAAAATGAGAGGCGGGTGGGGATTTGAACCCCACACCCTACGGTACCGTATGAAGCAGACTCGATGCCGCCTATAACGCTAGTCCAGCCCGTGCCACTGGGCCGGCCCGCATATACGCAGGAGACGTTTCGCTCATGTGCGCCAGTTTACTGATTCTTATATCCCTCAGGAACTTCGAGATAAACAGCCTGCGATTCTCGCGTACTTCATGCAATGCACACGAGGGAAGAACTCGAGTTCCATAGACATCTTCGCTCCTCCGGAGCGAAGAATCTATCCGGCGAAATTCTATTCTTTCACCTGTTTGAGCTTCGGCCTGCGCTGAAACTGTTTCTTTTCAAACGAAGCTATCAGCTGCGCCTCTTTAACTAACGCAACACGGAATTCATTCAACACGCGCAGCAGCAAATCTATTTTCGCCAAACTTTGTCTGCGGGCCGTAGCGTTACCGAGAAAGAATTCAAGCCTTGTCGCGCGTCGACAATCCGCAATCGTAAGCATGTAATTCCCACCGTCGTACTCTCCATTGCAGCTCGATTCAACTTCTGCAAAAACGTAGGACGTGAAGCCGGTCGTCACAGAAGCCAGAAATAGCCGTTTGCGATATGTATAAATGCTCATAGCGCGATGTCCTTGGTTAAAAATTACTACAGCGACGGAGCCTGATTGAGCTAAGTGTTCACATTGTTGATCAGGGCCATTCCGAACCAAACCGCTGGGCCTAGCGAGTGACGGATTTTACCGTTCGCGAGTGTGATTCTCTATTGAATCTTGCTTCGCCGTTGGTGAGTGGTGTCACGAATAGTAGGTTTGAGATTTTCGTCTGTCAACAACAAAGTTGCGCTCTACTCCTGTATTGGGAGCCGCGCCTTCCATACAAACCCACCCCGCAGTTGGTGAGATCTTCGCAACACACGCAACATTCGGAGATGTTTCCAGGACGTTCACTGGCTACCATTTCGGCACATTCCCTGAGATGAGGATGGATTGTCTGAATATACCATGTCGCTCCTAACTGAACGATCGAAGTTGATGGATCGTTCAGGCGCGGATAAACGAGTGGGTTGCAACACGCAAATTTCCCGCGAATTGGCCGCTAGATTAGGTTTGTCGGCGAGCTTTTCTATTCGCCAGGTTGCTTGCTCCCGATCTACAAGAACTGTCGTGAGCAGGAACATTCGGCAACCTCTCAGGCAACTCCAATTCATCATCAACTATCAGTTCCATGCATACCCCGGCCAGTCGAGCATACCGCAACAACACAAAAAGGGATGGTATACGCTTGTCCTGCTCGAAGTTGGATACGTTGTTGCGACCAAGTTCGTCACTCAATCCCAACTTCCGAACAATTTCACTCTGCGACAAGTTTAACTTCAGACGGATCGCCAAGAGCTTCTTAGCAAGACGAAGTTGTTTACGCCGCGGAGGTCTGCCCATCAGGAGCCAACTCCTGACAGGACGAATCTCTTGACGCGCTGAGCAAAGCTAGCTACATTTGTAGCCCACCGGGAGATTTTGTTTGCGTGTTTCGAGCGGATGGTTCGTATGTCCGCATCGAAAGCCATTAGTCAGAATTTGGAATGGCTACACGCATGCACTGTCTTATTTCAACTGACTAAGAACTGCCCGATCCTGTGCAAAACTTGGATTAAGGTGTGGCGATTTTACCATAGGTTCGGAATACTGACGCTGCGGAACCTAGAAACTGTCATGCCATTCATTACTTAAATCGCGACCGAAAACTGACATGTTGGACCAAAAGAGAGTCGTTGGCCGCCCGGAGGATGAGCGAGAGAAACTGTTCATGCAACGATACGATCGGCTCCTTGCATGGGCTCTCCAATTAACAAGCGATCGCTCGATTGCGGAAGACCTGGTCCAGGATGCGTTCATACAATTTACGAGGGGTCGCACGAGCATTGACGCCATTGCCAACATCGATGGATATCTTCGCCGGATGTTGCGGTACATGAACCTCGCGCGACTCAGTCGCAACACCAACAAAATTATCGACAGTGAAATCTCCCTTGCTGATTACGACTCGTTTAATCTGGCACGACAATCATTGGATATCTCCCGAAGAATGCAGGCCCACGAACAGTTGCAACAGATCTGCAGGTATTCCTGCCTTAGAAAACAGACATCGCGAGCCGGCAGCGTTTTGATCCTCAGATTCTTTCATGAATACTTTCCCAGCGAGATCGCTCAGCTTGTCTGTCGTTCTCGTCACTGTGTCGATGAATGGCAGCATACGGCGCGCGTTGAACTCAAAGCGTATTTGACGAACCCAAAACTCCTTAAATTCGTCGGCCCAAATCACATCAACAAGACTCGTCCTGTCGAAGCGTGTCCTTCCGATGCCAATTTATTGGCGGGCTTGCGGCAGATGATCTTTGCCTCGCGTGAGGGAGAATGCCTGTCGATGTCAGAATTGAACGATATTTATTGCTGTGGCGCCACGGAAAAGTTGACCACAGTTAAGTTCGCACACGTTGTTAGTTGCTACGGATGTCTGGATGCAGCGAATAGCATTCTCGGATTGCCTACTTTGCGGGACAGGTTTGAACCAACCGATCATCATGATACTGCGCCACCAGCGGATATGGGTGGGGGCAATGGTTCCGGCGGATATTCGATCGAGCTTAAACGCAAGCTCGATAACCGGATGAGCGAAGTTATCGAGCATCAGCCAAAAGAATTGCGCGTCATGGTGGATGGTGCACAGGTCAGCGTGCTCAAGGTCAACTCCGAGAATTGCGAATTCGATCTCCGTCTCTCGAATGACGACATTCACTTCATTGAGGTTCTCAGTGAACAAAGCACATCGTTGCTGTTCTTTGGCGACATTCAACGCGGATCGAACGAACCGCAGTGGGCGCAAATCGAATTGAGTGACGGACGAACACTCGAAGCGCGAATACAAACGAATACTCTAAGCATTAGCTATAGCATCGCGAACCTCGAGCGGATTACCACACAACAACCGCTCAAGCTCGTCCCTAATTCTTACGCTGAAGTTGCATCTGGAAATCGTAAAACTTTACAGAGCGAACGACGGACAAGTTTAAATCAATATTTATCGGCGATTAAAGAAAGTATCTTTAGCAATCGGCATCGTGCGATCCCGAACAACGACGGAATCAGTATCCTTACGGGAAAATCAAACGTTTTCGACAAACCGTTCTGGGTGCGACCTTCGTTCGTTGCAATTGTTGTTTTGATGATGCTGGTTACTGCGTTCGTCCTATTCAGATTTAATGCGCGACCGTCTTTCACTGCCTCGACACTACTGAAAGAGGTGCTGGCAGTCGAACAAACTCAACGTTCGCTTCCCGGCTTTGTTATTCATCGCGTTCTAAGTGTAGAAGAGCGTGATGTCATAACGGGCGGTCTCGTATCGAGAAGAAAGGTGGAGACGTGGGAAGATGCGATCAACGGGAAGCGCACAGACCGCATTTACGACGAGAATGAGCAACTAATCGCAGCGAGATGGCAAATAAAAAACCAAGCGCCAATTATTTATCATCACCCTTCAGCCCAACACGGGCTTATTGACTCCGAGCAGCTGTGGCAATTTGGCGTGACGGGCAAAGATTTCACAGAGCTCGTGGGAACGGTTGAACCGTTGAAGTTGCAGGCCGAATCCAGCTACCTCGTGACTACCGCGCTCGATGAATCGATCGGTGGCCTCGAATTGGTAAAGGCGTCGCTTTCAATCGATCGCAACCTTCGACCAACCGAAGAAACCCTGATTATCAAACGCGGGGCGGAATCACACGAGTATCGCTTCGTTGTAATAACCTCAGAACAAGTCTTATCGAAGGATGTTGAGCCGACGCTCTTTGACCCGGTGTCTGCGGCAAATTCGAGTAGCGTGGGACGGGAAAGACAGAGTAGCACTGCTGCACTCATCTCTTCGCCGGCGCTCATCGCGAAGAGACCAGCCTCGGCTGAACTGGAGGTGGAAGTCGCTTCTCTACTGAATTCCGCAACGGGAGATCGAGCTGAACAACTGACCCTCACACGAGATAGTGATGGGCTGCTGCGCGTCGAAGGTATCGTTGAATCGAAAGAGCGTAAAAATCAATTAATCGCAGCGCTTTCGTCTGTGCATGAGAACCCTTCTGTGAGGATTAACATCAGCGCGAGTTCGGAACTTCAACCACAGCCCAGCAGTGATTCAGCGAACATTACTGCACGTGAAACTGACGCCACAGCTGAAACGATTGCCGTTGACGATGAGCTGCGGAAATATCTATCCGGCAGTTCACGGAATCCGAACGAACTCGACGCTGGTGTTCGACAGTTCTCAGCTCAAACGGTCAATGGTGCATACAGAGCGCTGTTCCATGCAATTCAGCTGGAGCAAATCGTCAATCGATTCAATAACGTAGACATGCACAGTGTCACTCCTGACGCACGTGCGAAATGGCTGGCGATGATGCGTGGGCATGCGGCAGCTATCGAGCGCGAGCTCGGAAATCTGAGTGAAGGCCTGCAACCAATATTTCTCTTCGCTGACTCACTTAGCCGAACAGCCCCGGAGCAAGATATTGACAAGGACGAAGAGCTGAGTCGCGATGTTCGGCGCTTACATAAACTGACGAACGGCGTCGTAAACGCCATTCGTTCTGCGTTCACGATTTCCGCGAAGAGTTCAAGTGTCGCAATAAAATCACCGCAGTTTTGGAAGTCGCTGATCGACGCCCAAACGCTTGCTTCGCGAATAAAGAAATATGTAGAAGAATAAATACCGGTGTTTACGCACTCAACGCACATCGGGTTAAGCCGTTAAAAGAGGTGAGACTCAAAATCAATCTTCTTGTCTAGGCGTTGAGTTACACTCCGGCGGTCCAAGCACTCAGCGCAGATCCGGCGGCAAAGTGGTTTCGGATTAATAGCATCCGGCAGCGGAATTTAAGTCCGCGCGTGAAGCAACTCAGCCTTGGAGATCACGTTAATCCTGTCTGACCTGTCAAACCTCGCAGCCGCGCAAAATCGCCGCCGATGTCTCTCGCTTAACGTTTCTTGCTTTGTTCTCTCTTCTTGGTTGCTTGTGATGTTCGAGAGGCGATGAGAATTTCTTTTGGCAGTTGGGCCTTGTCATCGAGAATGAGATTGGCGTCGATACCAGCCAGCCGTGCGTACCCTAAGACAATGATCATCGGGGGCTCACGTTTGTTCGTTTCAAAATTCGACAGGTTGTTCCGTTCGTACTTTCCCTCAAGTCCCATTTCCTTCAGAATTTGGGTTTGCGACAGCCCTTGTGCATGCCGGATTTGCTGCAGCTTTTTTCCCAGCCGGCGGGGCTTGTGGCGAGGACGTTTCCCCATCAGGAGCGACCTCCTGACAGGCGTCTGACGATCTTCTTGCTATTAGCTACAAATGTAGCTACACTGCGCTCACCTGCTTGATTCGCCAGGAGCTTTTCATTTTGCTCCCGGGCGCTGCTCATCACTCAATATCTGAAGCAGCGTTACGCATGCGCTTATTCAATTTGCTAAAGAGCCGTCAGAAATATCGATGCATCTTAACATGAGCTAACTTGGCCTAAACCCTCGCATGCTTGAAAAGCGTAAACCCGCATTCGTCGATTTTGGGGGCACAGGAAACTCAAGACTAATCAGTCGCTAGACTGACCTCTCATTTGGTCTGATTAGTTAATCTACAAAGCCTGAGCGCTTGGTTGCGAATCCGCCAGCGTGAAAGGCACTACCATCTTACTTACTCACTCGAATTCCTTGGTTGTCAATAATTTAGTTCGACCGCTCGCTTGAGATTAATACTGGGCAGACACACATAGAAGCAGACGACACCGGCTCGACTTGACTTGCCGCAATAGCTCACACCGGTCATGTCGTTCTCAACAGGCGTTGCCTTCACTAAGGAACGCAAAACCGAAACGGAGAGTTTACATATGCCCAGACTGCGCGATAGGACCATCCACTTATGTACTCCTGAATCAAGACCTTTGTGCGCACAGATGCCAGCCGGTGATGTACTAGATGGCAGCCTGCGCTGCGGGGAGCGATCTCACTCGATCATTCGCTTGCTACTTATAGTTATGAGCTTCCTGTTAGCCACTCAATATCGTCCCACGCTCTTAGTTCATGCGCAAACACCAACTGCCACTCTGAGCGGCGTGGTGTTGGATCAAAATGGCGCGGTAGTTCCCGGTGTGGATATCGCCATCATCAATTTGGCTCAGGGATTCCAACGGCAGGTCACCTCGGACGAGTCTGGAAATTTCACCGTCTCCTTTCTGCCACCGGGAGTCTACACAATCAAGGCTGAACATACCGGGTTTGCCCCAGCCGAAGTCCGGGATGTGACGCTGAACGTCAATGATCGTCTGCGAATTAGCATTCAGTTAAAGGTTGGAAGTATCGGACAGACTGTCGACGTAATCGACAAAGCGCCGTTGAGAAATGATTCAACAGCAATCACGACCCTGGTTGATCGCCAGTTTGTCGGAAATTTACCGCTTAACGGCCGAAGCTTTCAATCGCTAATAGAGCTAACGCCAGGAATGACATTTACCAAAACGACTAGTAGCAATCCCGGCCAGTTCAGTGTGAATGGACAACGTGCTGATACGAATTACTTCACTATCGACGGCGTAAGCGCAAATATTGGAGTCGTGTCTAACCTGACGTTCGGCCAATCTGCTGGTGGAACCGTTCCGGGTCTAAGTGCGACCGGAGGTTCGAATAATCTTGTTTCGGTCGATGCATTACAGGAATTCAAAGTTCTGACATCCACCTTTGCGCCGGAATTTGGACGCAGTTCGGGCGCGCAGGTTTCGATCGCCACTCGCTCTGGAACTCAGGATTTTCACGGAGCGCTTTTCGAGTATTTCCGCAACGACGTATTGGATGCCAATGACTGGTTTGCCAATGCCAAGCGACAACCCAAGCCTCGAGAACGACAGAACGACTTTGGCGGGGTAATTGGTGGTCCAATTTTGCTGCCACGTTTTGGTGAGGGCGGACATCAGCCATGGTATAACGGCCGCCGCGGGACATTCTTTTTCTTTTCGTACGAAGGATTACGTTTACGTCAGCCTCAAGTGCTCACGACGCAGGTTCCGTCAGTTACGGCGCGACAAGATGCACCTGCTCAAATCAAACCCTACTTGAACATGTTTTCCTTGCCTAACGGAAGAGATCTGGGAAACGGATTTGCGGAATTGAACTCCAGTTTTTCAAATCCTATTACGTTGAATGCAACCAGCATCCGTTTCGACCATATTGTTAATCAGAACGTGACCTTGTTCGGCCGCTTCAACTATTCACCATCCAGTGCAAGTCAACGCTTCGTAAGAAATGTCAGTACGATTCAAATTTCCGCATTCAAGACTACAACTCTCACGATAGGTTCTACTTTCGCATTTAATCCAATGATCAGCAGTGACCTACGCTTTAACTACAGCAGGAATCGCGGAGCCGGTTCTTATATCACTGATAATTTTGCAGGCGCCGTGCCGCTCCCGGATGCCGTTTTATTCCCTCCCTTTGCGACACCGAAGGACTCGCAATTCGGCTTCTCTTTGGGAATCGCACGCGTCAATGTCGGGAAAAATGTTGACAATTCTCTTCAGCAGTTGAATTTGGTCGACACCGTATCGCTGCTAATCAAAGCTCATCAGCTGAGATTCGGTATTGATTATAGAAGACTGTCGCCTACCATCGATCAAGGTGCATATGCACAGGTGGCAGCTTT
>JBHEMC010000045.1:0-35028 GCA_046262775.1 Pyrinomonadaceae bacterium
TCTCCTGAAAACCTTGAAGTAGGTCTGCTTTTTTGGCCATCGTGAGCAGTGGTTCGTGTTCTCCGCATCATTGAGATCATTAGATTGTTACGCACTCACGAACAGCCGAGATTCGTACAGCCAATCGTATTCTGTATGTGTTTCGCTGAATCGATCAGCGGCTGGCCCACAGCCGACGACAACGTCCCATTGTTGATGTAACCACTGACCTGACTAATAAAGTCGCCCAGCTTGTTGCATGCGACATTCGTCTTCCCTTGATTGATGGCATCGAGCGCCGCCTGAAGTTTGCTGTTCAAACCTTGTTTCTGCGTTCCACTAAGCGACAGACCGTTGATCGTATTCATCATGTCGCCGATGACTGTTTGGGGAGTGTTAACTGTCACAGTGAAGCTGCACGACCTCGAGTTGTTACTTGCGTCCGTAGCACTGTAAGTGACGGTTGTGGTTCCGATTGGGAACACCGACCCGCTTGCGAGGCCGGCCGTTCTGGTAATCGTTACGCTCGCAGAGCAAGTGTCTGAACCCGTAGGTATCACGTAGGTTGCTACTGCACCAGAAGGACACGTAGGTTGAAGGACAATACTCCCCGGACAACTGATTGACGGCGCGGTGGTGTCGACCACGATTACCGTGCGCTGCACCGGAATAGCCATGTTGCCTGAGTCGTCCGTGCCGTTGTAAGTGAGCGTGTAGGTTCCGGGAACATTTATGTCTACTGAGCCCGAAACCGACACGGGCACGCTTGTGTCGCAGGTGTCAGACGCGGTCGCGCCAGGATCAGTGAATGAAGTGTGGCACTCGACCGTAATTGACGCTGCGCCATTAAGCGCAACGATCGGCTTCGTCGTATCTTGCACGATCACAGTTCTGTCAACGGATGCCTGGTTTCCACCGCCATCGGTTGCCGTGTAAGTCAGCGTATAGGTGCCTGGCGCGTCGACATTTACTGCTCCGGTTGTATTAACTGTGACATTCTTCGGCACGCAGTTGTCGGTCGTTGTCACACCTGGATCTGCAAAGCTGGTATGACATTCGACTGTGATCGAACTGGCTCCGGTAAGCGAGATTGTGGGTGTGTGAACATCCGTTACCACAACGGTCTGATTTTGCTGAACCGAATGTCCCGCTTGGTCCATATAGGTCCAGTGAACTGTATATGTTCCCACGCCGGTGTACGTCAGCGGATCCGAAGTAGTACCGGTAATCGTTCCGTCGCAATCATCAGTCGCGGTTGGCCCTGTCGTTACTGTTGCTGAGCACTCATCGGTAACCATTGGCAGAGTTGCCACGTCAGGTACGGGAGGGGTTGTGTCGGCGCCAGTGACGACAATAGTCTGATCCTGCTCGCTATTATTGCCGCTGGCATCTATGTAGGTCCAGTGAACCGTAAAGGTTCCGGGATCGGTGTAAACTCGAGGATCGTTAGTTGATCCTTGAATGCTGCCCCCACAATTATCTGTTGCAGTTGGAGGTTCGAACACTGTGTGACCACCAACTATGACCGGCACACCGGCATTCGCAGTGCAATCCTTGGTTATGGTCGGAAGAGAAGCGAGATCCGGTACAGGTGCCGTCGTATCGTTTACAGTAACCGTGAAAGTAGTGCTGCCACCGTCAGGTTGGCTTGTGCAGGTTACGAGTGTTTCGCCCACCGGGAAGAACGATCCTGATGCGTGATCACATGCAATGGTGCCGCAACTGCCCGTACCGTCTGAAGTTGGAGTCGTATAATTGACGTGAGTTCCGCAGGCGCTGGCATCGCTATTCGTTACGATTGGCGCCTGCGTCGTTAGCACACAGGTCGAGGTCACTGTATTGACTATTACATTAAAGCTGCAAGATGGACTGCTGTTATCGGAGGAGTCACTGGCGGTGCAAGTAACTTGCGTTGTGCCTATTGCAAAGCTCGATCCCGATGGGTGATCGCAGGATACAGTGGCCGAGCCGCTGTTATCGGTAGCGTTTACATCGAAAACTACATTCTTCGAACCTGAGCCAGGTGAGCTCTCGAAAGTGGTGACGTCCGACGGACAGGTGATCGAAGGAGCCTCGGTGTCGGAGACCGTTACTGTGAACGTGCAAGTTTCGCCAGACTCAGTAGAAGCGGTTACGAACGAAGTTCCAATCGGGAAGAAATAATCCTGAGTTTGCGGGTTAGGGGTTACGGAAAGGCTAACGGAGCCACAAGTACCTGTTGTAGTTGGGGCTGGGAAGTCGGCGCTATGAATTATGTGGCCGGCCGTCCCAGCATCATTGTTGGCGACGATCGAGCTCGGACACGACAGAGTACATGCTGAACCCGTATTAGCAGTTATTTCAGCAGTGGCGCTGGTTGAATTATTGCTCACATAGACGTCAGTGGTCGCTGCAGAAATTGTCGCAGTGTTCACCAGCTCACCAACTGAGTTCGCTGTGAACTTAACTTCGAAAGTCGCTGTAGCACCCGAACTCAGGCTGGCGATTGAACACGAAGTTGAGCCGGCCGTGGTGCTACAGTTAAACGTCGGGCCGGTCAACTGTTGAAACGAGACAAGGCTCGCTCCATTCGGCAGCGCATCGCTCAACGTCACATTCGCGGAGCTGTCTGGTCCATAGTTGTTAACTTGGAAGCCGAATGTTGCTTCTGAACCCGTCTGAATCGAACCTTCCGAGAAGGTCGAAGCGATAGCGAGGTCTGCCGCGGTGTTCTGCGGATCTGAAATGGTGAAGGTTGCGAGTGCCTCAGGAAAGAAGAAAAAAGGATTTCTAACTGCGATTTGCCATGTCCCGCGGTTATCTACGGTAAGTCCATTTACTAAAGTGGTGGCAGTAATTTGGCGGGAGTCCGATTGTGGATCGGCAGTGATATCAGTTGATTGCACGATAGTGGAGTCTGTCGTAGCCCATGTCAGCTTTCTTGGAAAAAAGCCACCCACTGGAAATCCCGAAACCTGTACGCATACGATGTCTCCCACCGCGAATTGCGTCTGGGCTGTCGTACAATCGCTAGCATAAGTTGCGATAGCAGGAGGGTTGTCAGGCGCCAGGCTGTGAAGTGGCTTAAGCGCTTCGTTCATTGCTGGTAAGGGATATGCCGATTTTTTCATCGGGGCTTTGCTGATTTGCTTACGCGTCGAGGCAGCGACGGAACGCTGCTTGTTCTTTGCGGTTGAGGCAGACGAAGCAGCATAAAATGACGTGGCGATCAGGGTTCCTAAAACGACAACAGCGCCCAATGCAATCGATGAAGCGCGGGAGGAAAGGCCGATTCGGTGGGCATTGTGGCGACGAGAAACGACTGACTTAAGCGCGTTTTTTGAGTTCATTTGTTTCCTCTTTTAAGGTCAGACGCGGACCATCCGCGAGTCAGGAGTAACCATCCTGACGTTCAGGCACGAATGAAACTTGAGAAGAGCGTTTCTGCTAGGCTTTGCAAGGACAGAGGCCGACGCGCGGTTCGGAATCGAACAAGAATGGGGGAAGGGGCGTTTATCAATCTGTTTTTGATCTCTGGAGAGCCTTTTGCTGATGTCGCATCGATCTAGTGTCAATTACAAGGAAAAAGAAAACCGTCGCGTAAACAGTTCAATGCTGGAGGTTTCTCAAGAGTGTCGATTCGGAAGTAAAGTTTCGTTGTTTCGACTCTGATTTCGCGGTGAGGGCCTTTTTAGAAAAGCTGTAAGCGGAACAGACTCACGCGCGAACTTACGAAGAGCTGTCACATAAAAACAGAGGAGCGCTTTTAGACCATTTCGAAGAAGAAGTCAACAAAAAATACGCAGGGTATCTTGCATAGACACCTACATAAGAGACTCGACTAGCCATGATCCAATGAATAGGCGTAGATTCTTCAAGGCTTATTCTAGAGCGAACCGTGGTCAAAATAATAAAACCATTAAGAAGCCTTGGTTCGCAATTCCCGTCTTGTAACCAGTTTTTTTAACAATACCTGTCTTAGATCCTTTTATGGTGAGGCTGCAACACTTTGACCAAGAATAAACGACTGGTTTTCATCACCGGAGGTGCAGGTTTTATTGGTTCAGCCTTTGTTCGGCTGTTGCTCGAAAAAAGACCGAGTCTGCATATCATCAACTTCGACGCGCTGACATACGCGGGGAATTTGGACAATTTAGTTGAACTTGATAAGAGTCGACATCGTTTTGTCCGGGGCGACATCACCGATTCTGAGGCGGTGCTAAATGCCTTGCCGGATGGCTGTGAGGCAATCATTAATTTTGCTGCTGAAAGTCATGTTGATCGCAGCATCGCCAGCGCGACTGAGTTCCTGAACACTAATATTTTAGGCACTCACGTCCTTCTGGATGCGGCACGCGCACGCAATGTCGAACAGTTTGTGCAGGTTTCAACGGATGAGGTTATGGGCAGCCTGCCCGAAGATGAAGCTGCGTTCTTTACCGAAGACTCACCGTTTGCACCTAACAGTCCATATGCAGCATCCAAGGCCGCGGCAGAGCACTTAGTAAGAGCGGCGCATCACACATTTGGTTTGAAAACAATTATCACGCGCTGTGGCAATAACTACGGGCCACGACAATTTCCGGAGAAATTCCTGCCGCTGGCGATTTCCAATGCTCTTGAGAACAAACAAATCCCTGTCTACGGCGACGGCCGCAACGTTCGCGATTGGATCTATGTTGATGATCATTGCCGGGCAATTCTGCTGGCATGGGAAAAGGGAGAGTCTGGGTCAGTCTACAATATTGGCGCTCGCAACGAACGGCGCAATATTGAAGTTGTTACGTCGCTGCTGGATCTACTGAACAAACCGCATTCGCTGCTGCAGTTCGTAAAAGATCGACCGGGACATGACCGTCGCTATGCGATCGATCCAACACTGATCGAATCAAAATTGGGGTGGCGCCCGCAAGAGTCGTGGGAAGGCGGATTGGAAAAGACAATCCAGTGGTACAAAGAGAATGGGCAGTGGCTCGAGCGCGCCCGGAGTGGTGCGTATAAAGACTATTACCATACGCAATACGGTACAGAGGTGGCGGCAATTTGAAAATTCTTGTGACGGGTGCGGCTGGAATGGTGGGCCGTACACTTTGTGATCTTTGCCGGTCGGCTGGCGATACCGTCTTGCCTTTCGACCATTCAGCGCTTGATATTTCAAACGCTGATGGTGTTCTGACGACAATCGCCGAAACTAATCCTGACGCCGTCATTAATTGTGCTGCCTGGACTGATGTTGACGCTTGCGAGGCCGACGCCGAGAGGGCATTCGCCGCGAACGCGCGAGGTCCGGAGAATCTTGCTGTCGGGTGTTCCAGGAACAATTCAGTTTTCGTAACCATTTCGACTGATTATGTTTTCGATGGAACAAAAAAAGGTTTTTACATAGAGACGGACGAGCCAAACCCTATTAGCGTATACGGACGCTCGAAGCTCGAGGGTGAATGTCTGGTGCAGCAGGCGTTTCGGGGGGCAATAGTGGTCCGGAGCGGTTTCATATTTGGCAGAGGTGGAAAAAACTTTCTCAGTACGGTTCACGAGCGCATTCGTGACAATGGAAAGATCAAAGCAATCGCAGATGCTTATGGCACTCCAACCTATGCGAAAGATCTTGCTGCCCGGCTTTATGAGTTGGTGCGGCTCAAGCGCCCTGGTGTATACCACGTCGCGAACTCGGGAGATGGAGGAAGTTATGAGGAATTTGTCAGTGAAGTTGTTCGCATTACACGATGTAGCAAAGTAGAGGTTGAAAGGGTCGCATCAGATTCTCTCAACCGGCCTGCTCCCAGGCCACACAATTCTCGGTTGCGGTCGCTGTACCTTGAATCAGTCGGCCTTCTGCCGCTTCCGGATTGGCGTGATTCGCTAGCGGAATTTATTCGTGAGCGGTCGGATGCCGGAGAGTAGCAATTTCGCCGAATCGCGTTTGAAGACGGGTCAGAAACTAACTTGCCCAATCACGATGGATGACTTCGCCTTGCCAGATCAGAACACTTTGTTATTATTCTACTTTCCTTGGGTATCTAAACTGAGGTTGAATTCATGATGTCTCAAGATAATCGTCTGATAACGGTAGCAAATCTCGATCGCGGCTTGGATCGTCCACTTACCGACCTGACGCAAGCGAAGCCTTACGGCGTTTCCGGAACCGAGCCCGCGACTATTCGCGACTACCTGTTCATCGTCCTCAAGCGCAAGTGGTTGATTCTCAGCCTGGTCTTGGTGGTGACTTCACTGACGACGATTCAAGCATTCAGGGCACCCTCGATCTACCAGGGCGAAACCACGATTCGCATTGAGCAGCGACCAACAAATATTCTGCAGACGAAAGACATCGTCATAAACGGTCAGAGCGATCCCAATTTTTGGGGTACGCAACTCAAGCTTCTTCAGAATCCAGCTCTTGCTCGGCAGGTAGTATTAACGTTGGATTTGCAACACAATCAGGCATTCCTCGGCGGCCGTTCGCAAGTTGGAGTCTTTGCAGCGCTGCGCAGGATGTTTTCTCGCGTTCCGGAAAAGAAAGAGACATCAAGTTCCCCTGATGGCCTCGCGATTGTGACGGAAACCGCAGCAAGTGACGGAAACCTCACACCAGAAGAGCTCAGCGCGTTGGAGCCTTACGAAGACGCTGTGATCGGAGGTGAGATCGTCGATCCGGTTCCGAACACTAACCTGGTGAAGATTATGTTCCAACACTCTGACCCGGAGCTTGCGCAGAAGATCGCAAACACTCTGGCCGAAGTATTCGTGAACAACAATCTCGTGCTGTCGACCATGGGCTCCAATCGAGCTGAAGACGTTCTGGCAAAGGAAATCGCCAACCTACAATCGAAAGTCAAGCACGATACCGAAGCACAATTTAATTACGCTAAAAATCATAATTTGCCGCTTACCACGGGTGGCGCCGGAAATCTCGAAGCGACGCGTTTGGCGACTTTGAGCGGGCAACTTTTGGATGCAGAAAATGAGCGGAAAAATTTGCAGGCGCAGTTGGAGGCGGCGCGCAGAGAAAAAGATCCTTTTTCGATTCCTGATGTCAATGTTTCAACACGAGTTGAGAAGCTACGCGATCGCATCTCAGCTCTGAAAGAACAGCGGGAGGCGCTCCTGACGACATATACAAATGAGTGGCCGGCAGTAAAGAAGATAGACGCTCAGCTTGCAGGGCTCGAGGCGGAACTGAAAAGAGCGCCAGAGGAAATTGTCACTTCTCTTCAGCGGCGCTACGAACAAGCAGCAGCGCGGGAAAACTTGTTGAGGCGCTCGTACGAGCAGCAGAAAGGCACAACCACCCAGCAGACGCGCGATCAGATCGACTTGCTTGCGATGACGCAAACTCTGGAAACCAATAAGCAATATCTAAACACACTCCTGCAGCGTCAGCGTGAATTACAAATCACAAATGGCGATCGGTCGAATGAAGTCACGATAGCGACACCGAGCAGGTTGCCAAAAGTACCTGTTGGGCCGCCCCGTCTTCGCAATATTTTCATCGCGTTCTTGTTGTCGCTTGTAGCAGGCATTGGTTTCGCTTTTCTTCTCGATTTTCTGGACGACACAGTTAAAAGCGTCGAAGACGTCGACCGCTACATACATTTGCCGGCCTTGGCTTTGATTCCCGGCAGCCGAGAGACTTCTCGCCTGACAGCGCTCACTGGTGGCACAGCATCATCGTCAAATACCAATGCGCTCGCGATGATTAGCGATGTTCGTTCTCCAATTGCAGAGTCGTATCGGCATTTGCGGACATCTTTGTTGTTATCTTCCGCGGGACAACCACCGAAGACAATTTTGATTACCTCCAGTCAGCCGTCGGAAGGTAAGACGACCACCGCAATCAACACTGCGTTTATGCTCGCGCAAACTGGCGCCGAGGTTCTAATCGTCGACTGCGACTTGCGCCGGCCCCGCCTGCACGTCCACTTCGAAGCACCCAATGTGAAGGGATTGACGAACTGGCTCTCGGGTGAAACCGATATCGATGCTTTAATGCAGACCTATCAAAATCAGCCAAATTTGAAGTTCCTGACTTCGGGTCCCGTTCCTCCCAATCCAGCTGAACTGCTCGGCTCTGACGAAATGCGGAAGTTGCTCACAGTCATGAGCCAGCGTTTTTCACATGTCGTGATCGATACACCGCCTGCGATCTCGTTCACAGACGCGTCTATTCTTTCGACGATGGTCGACGGTGTCGTTCTAGTAGTGCACGGCGGTAGAAGCTCTCGTGCGGTTGTCCGTCGTGCGAAGCAACAGCTTCTGGATGTTGGCGCGCACATCTTCGGGGTTGTTTTGAACAATGTGAAAGTGGACAACCAGAGTTACTACTATTCCGGTTACTATTCGAGTTACTACTCGGATTCCGATCCCAAAAGCGAAGAGAACGTGGCAGAAGACCCCGTCAATCCATAAGGCGGCGCCTTCGATTAAGCCGATCACTAAAGGTGCTGCTGAGCCGCGGCAAAATCAATCTCTACGTCACATCGGCTCGTTCCCCACGTTGTGAGGAATGGCTTCGCCTTTTGCGTTAAATTGCCCTCTCGTCTGAGCTGCGCCCCTGGATTAGGTATAGCCAAGCTGGTTGAGGGTGTAACAGCGAATTATGCCGCGCCTGCAGAAGCCAAAGGGCCGCAGCCTACCGAAAGCGGCTCGCGAACGAAAAGCCAAGGCCATTCAACACAACGAGCCGGCGAAACCGAGGAAACCAAGATCTACCGCAGCTTTAAAATAATCGTATGAATGTGCCGTTGATAGATTTGAGAGGCCAGCATGAATTGGTGCGCAGTGAACTGACGAGCGCCATTCTGCGTGTGCTTGATTCGCAGCAGTTCGTGCTGGGCGCGGAAGTTGAAAACTTTGAAAGCAAAATCGCCGAATACTGCTCGACAGAGTTTGCCATCGGGTGCGCATCCGGTTCAGACGCCTTGTTGCTTGCGCTGATGGCGCTGGATGTAGGCGATGGTGATGAAGTCATTACAACACCGTTTACGTTCTTTGCCACAGGCGCCGCCATCACCAGGCTGCGAGCACTACCGCGCTTCGTCGATATCGAACCTGATACATACAATCTCGATCCGACGAAAGTGGAGGAAGCAATCACGCCCAGAACCAAGGCCATCCTACCGGTCCACCTGTATGGCCAGTGTGCGAACATGCAGCCGCTTCTGGAGATTAGTAAACGTCGTGGCGTTCCAATCGTAGAAGATGCGGCACAGGCCATTGGAGCACAGGATAAAGGACATCAAGCTGGCTCAATGGGCGCGCTGGGATGCTTCAGTTTCTATCCCACAAAAAACCTCGGGGCAGCAGGTGACGGTGGAATGATCGTCACAAACACGCGTGAATACAGTGATCGCTTGCGTCGACTAAGGGTACATGGAGGACCGACGGAATATCGCCATGATGAACTCGGAATCAATAGCCGGTTGGACGCAATCCAGGCGGCGGTACTAACTGTCAAACTCGAATATCTGGAAACCTGGTCCAACGCGCGACGCGCAAAAGCGAAGCGTTACACGGACCTTTTAATTGCATGCGGTCTGGTCGACAGTTATGCACCTCCTTTCATCAGGCCAGATGGTCGACACATCTTTCATCAGTACATCGTTCGGGTGCCGCACTTTCGAGATCAGCTGATGACTCACCTTCGGAAACATGGGATCGGTACAAAAGTTTATTACCCGGTGCCGCTTCATCTGCAGAAATGCTTTGCATACCTTGGTTACGGCAACGGTGATTTTCCCGAGGCGGAGTCGGCGGCGCTTCAAACAATGGCATTGCCGTGCTTCCCGGAACTTACTGAAGAACAGCAGCAGTACGTTGTGCAAACGATTGCGGAGTTTCCTGTATTGACGCGCCAGGTTGGTAGCTGATTAAGTGGCCGAAATGAAAAAACGATTTCGCGCGGAGCGAGAGTTCGGACTAATAGTCGGTACAGTTCTGGTTCTGTTGAGCACTTGGTGGCTGTATCGGGGAAAGTTTATCACTGCAGCGGAAGTGCTCCTCCCGGTTGGTGCTGCCCTGATTTCGCTTGGATTGTTATTGCCGAGGTCATTGGTAATACCGAATCGAATATGGATGTTGCTTGCAGAAGGTCTGTCGTTTGTTTCCACGAACATCATCCTGGCCATCCTATACTTTTTGGTCGTTACGCCAATTGGAGTGGTGAAAAGATTGTCAGGCTGGGATCCCCTCGGTCGACGCGCTGCCTCAGAAAATTCCTACTGGAAACCCTACCCGGAAAGGCAGCGGAATTCACGACATTATGAAAAAATGTACTGAGCATCAATTCCGCCACGCATTGCGTCTTATACAAGCGGTTTGATGGTCGGCTGATTTACAACAAAGGTATGCAGCAAGGATGAAACGTTCCAGAGCATTGATGGGTTGGTGTTTGCTGCTCATTGCAATTTGCTTCACGACGGCGCGGGCTCAGCAGCCAAAACCCAGGGTGCTGCATGCAAATGATTTTCCTGGCTCAGATCTTGGAGCCAAGGTTAATGCAGCGGATAAATCACTTGGAGCGAAGCGTGGAGAAATCGTAATGAGCGGCGGCGGCGTTATTAGAACGCAAATCGTTATCTCGTCTGATCACGTGCTGCGTGTAATGCATGGAACCTACCCCTCGACCACCACGTCGATTCCCATTCTAATGAAGTCACGCGCTACGATTGCAGGTTCGGGATGGGATTCAATCATCGTCGAGTCGACTGCGGCAGGACAATTCACTGTTATCAGTGCGTTCAACCAGTCCGCGGTCAATGGCAGCCCTGATTCAGGTTTAGTTATTCGGGACATACAAATCAAGGGGGCTAATCCGGGTTTCAATTCCGCACCTCAGGCAGTTTCGCTTGGCAATTGCTCGAATTGCACGGTCGATAAAGTTTGGATAAATGGCACGCGTTCAATCGGAATCCAGTTGGGCGGCTCTTCGAGTAGCGGCCACTTCGCCGAGAATTCCAGGGTTACGAACTGTCTTTTTACGCGCGTCGCCTCACAGAACCTCGCGCTCGTCAACGGCAGGAACATCCTTTTTGAAGGCAATCGTTTCATGACGTCTGGTCAACGAGGGGGACCAGGCAACACGAACATAGATGTTGAACCGAATGAAGGCGGCGATCATCTTGAGAATGTGACCATCCGTAATAATTTAATAGATGTAACCAACTCTGAAGTATCGCCGACTGGCAATGGCATTGTCGTTCAGGCAACGTCCGGCACCACAAACGTAGGTCCAATCCTGATTGAAAACAACACCATTATCGGAGGCTCAATTCAGGGTACTATAACGAACGTGCTGAGCAATGGGATTTATGTGTTCGGAAATACAATGCGAGACGCCACGATCAGAAACAACGTCATTACGCGAACTGGACAATCCGGGATGAGAATCGAAGGCACGCGCTTTTTGGTAAGCAACAATAAGCTGACGGATGTTGGCGGCGGTGGTACACCCGGATTTGTTGTTCTCGCGACAAATAGCAGTATCGTCGACAACACGTTTACATATACGGGACGAGGTCCGGTTGACGGTACCATAACGGTCTTGCCCGGATCCCACGGCAATACTCTTCGCAGTAATCGCGGCTTCGAAGTAGTGGGAAACATTCGATAAGATTGGTGAGGGTATGTCTAAGGCGCAAGTAATAAACGAGCTTTGGGAGTTCATGCGAGAAAATAAGAAATACTGGCTCGCACCGATTGTAATCACCCTCGGGCTCGTCGGCGTATTGCTCGTCCTGGCGAAGAGTTCCGCGATTGCCCCTTTTATTTACACGCTGTTTTAGTCAAACTGCTTCGGTGGTAAATATTCTTGGCATCTCAGGCTTCTACCATGATTCCGCAGTCTGTCTGGTGGTTGATGGCGACATCGTAGCGGCAGCACAGGAAGAACGTTTCACCCGAACCAAGCACGATTCGTCGTTCCCGTTGAATGCGGTTCGCTATTGTCTTAGTGAACGCAACCTGAATCCTGGTGAACTCGATTACGTCGCGTTTTATGACAAACCCCTGCTGAAGTTTGACCGTCTTCTCGAAACGTACCTCGACTACGCTCCCTCCGGTTTTCTTTCATTTCGGAAATCAATGCCGCTATGGATTAAGGAGAAACTGTGGATGCCCGATTTGATTCGCAGCGAAGTTGCGAAAGCCGGGGAAGAGGACGATCCAAGAGCTGTGAAAAAAAAGGCGAAGGAATTTCGCTGGAAGCTGCTTTTCGGCGACCATCACGAGAGCCACGCCGCAAGTGCTTTTTACCCGTCGCCTTTTCAGCAAGCAGCGATTCTCACCGTAGACGGAGTCGGCGAGTGGGCCACCAGTTCGCTCGGTATAGGAAAAGACAACGACATTGTTCTCTTGAAGGAATTGAGATTTCCGGACAGCCTCGGTCTGCTGTACAGCGCTTTCACTTATTACACCGGTTTCAAGGTTAACAGTGGCGAGTACAAGGTAATGGGTCTGGCGCCTTACGGTGAGCCAAAATACGTAGGCGTTATAAAAGATAAGCTTCTGGAGATCTGTGACGACGGCAGCATTCGCCTGAACCATGACTACTTCGGTTACTCTCACCGATTGAGAATGACCAACGATGCGTTCAGCAAACTTTTTGCTGGCCCACCGAGAAGGCCGGAGTCTCCCATTACACAGACACACATGGATCTTGCGCGAAGCATTCAGGCGGTCACTGAAGAAGTCCTGCTGAAAATGACGCAGCATGCCTACACCGTGACTCGAATGAAAAGACTCTGTCTCGCTGGCGGAGTGGCTTTGAATTGTGTCGCAAATGGGCGCGTGCTGCGCGAAGGTCCCTTTGAAGACATCTGGATTCAACCGGCAGCAGGCGATGCAGGAGGAGCATTGGGAATCGCCCTCGCAATCTGGTACCGGTATCTTGGCAATCCACGTGTTAGTGCGGAGTCGGAGACGATACAAAACCCTTCTGTAGACTCAATCGATCATACAAAGAGCAACAAGCAAGCGCGTCGAACGAGTGAAACGGATCGGATGAAAGGTTCATTCCTCGGGCCGCGCCATTCCGATGAGGAAATAGAAAACTTTCTGCGCTCGCGGCAACTGCCGTATACCAGGCATGAGCGCGACAAATTGCCTGACATTGTGGCAGAGCTACTGGCGGCCGGAAAGATCGTTGCGCTTCATCAAGGAAGAATGGAGTTTGGACCACGTGCGTTAGGGGGGCGTAGCATTCTTGCTGATCCGCGGCGACCGCAGATGCAATCCGTAATGAACTTAAAAATTAAGTTCCGCGAAAGCTTTCGGCCATTTGCCCCGAGTGTTCTGCGAGAGTACGTAAATGAATGGTTTGAACTGGATACAAAAAGTCCGTACATGATGCTAGTAGCCGACGTCAAAAAATCGCGCCGAAAGGAACTAACACCTGAAGAAACACAAATGTGGGGCATTGAAAAATTGAATGTTCAGAGATCCGAAATTCCCGCAGTGACTCACGTTGATTACTCCGCCCGGATTCAAACTGTCGATCGCGATTCCAATCCCCTTTACTGGCACATAATCGAAGCCTTCTATAGGAAAACGGGCTGTCCTGTCGTAATCAACACCAGCTTCAATGTTCGAGGTGAGCCAATTGTTTGCACTCTCCAGGATAGCTACCGCTGTTTTATGAGAACTGAAATCGATTTTTTAGTTCTCGAGACATTCGTACTGGATAAGCTGCTACAACCAGCGTCGGAAACGGATTCTGATTGGAAATCAGAATTCAGGCTCGACTGATCGAGGCCCAACATTAGCGAGCGTTTCAATGAACATCACTGTAATCATTCCTGTTCGGAACGAAGAGGGGACCATTGGCGAGTTGATCGAAAAACTACTCAATCAGTCGCTTCGTCCGGCTGAGATCGTGATTTGCGATGGAGGTTCTACGGATAGAACCCTCGAGGTCATCTCAGAATACGTGAATAGTGGAGCTCCAATACGATTAATCAGCGACGGTGCGGCCTTGCCAGGTCGCGGACGCAATCTCGCCGCCAACGTGGCTTCCAACGAATGGCTGGCATTTATCGACGCAGGTACGACTCCCGTAACGACATGGCTGGAATCGCTCGCAAGTGCTGCCCAGTCGGAGGATGATACCAGTATCGTTTACGGTTCCTACAAGCCTGTTGTTGACACATTCTATAAGCAATGCGCAACGATCGCGTATGTTGCGCCGCCAACCCAGATCAATGGTCATCTGACGCGATCCAGATCTACAGCTTCCCTGCTGATAACGCGGTCCGCCTGGCAAGCCGCGGGGGGCTTCCGCGAAGACCTCAGGTCCGCTGAAGACCTTTTGTTCTTCCTGAAGCTCGACGAATTAAATACGTGCAGCGTGTGCGCGCCCGAAGCGCTGGTACACTGGCAGGTTCAGGGCACGCCGTGGCTTACTTTCAAGCGGTTTATTGTTTACGCGCGTAGCAACATGCGCGCTGGTTTATGGCGCTACTGGCAGGCGCCCGTCCTCACAAGATACGCACTGTTGCTTGTCTCAGCACTGCCCGCGTTTTGGGTAGGGGCGAAGTGGCTTATCGTGACAATTGGGCTCTGGGTACTCATGCTCTTTGCTCGCGCTGCGGTGGCCGTTTGGCGCAATCGAACGTGCTATCCGGCTGGACCAATTACAAATCTGGCCCGAGTACTTCTGCTGGCGCCGCTCATCGCAATGATTGACGCTGCGACGCTTCATGGCACGCTGATGTGGGCTGTGAAAGATAAACTGGACCTATGAAACCCGTTCATACTTTGTATGTCTGTTACTTCGGGTTGCGTGAACCGTTGGTTCAAACACAAGTCCTCCCATATCTGCGTCAACTGCAAACTGATACGGTTCAGGTTAGTTTATTGACATTTGAACCCCGACTGAATGAAACCTGGACCACCGAAGAGATTTCCAGGCATCGCGAAGAACTTAAGGCGGAAGGAATATCGTGGCACCTCTTGAAGTACCACAAGCGCCCATCGCTTCCGGCAACGCTTTATGACATCGTGATTGGGGCCTGGACCATTCACCAACTCATGCGTCGTGAGAACGTAACCGTACTTCATGCTCGAAACCACGTGCCGGCATTCATGAGTGCCATTGCCAGAGTATTCAACGACGGTAAGATGATTTTTGACATTCGCGGGTTCATGCCGGAAGAATACACAGATTCTGGAGTTTGGCCTGAAAATGGCTATCTGTATCGCGGACTTAAGGCGGTCGAGCGTTACCTGCTGCGAACCTCAAATGCGTTTGTACTGCTTACGCAAAAGGCAAAAGAGATAATTTTCCCGGGTGCTGAAGACGACGACGTGAGGGGCCGGCCAATTGAAGTAATTCCATGCTGCGTTGATCTGCAGCGCTTTGCCGCCGCTGCACAAGTGGCGAAAGAAGAGTTACGGAAAGAACTGAATTTAACCAAACGCCGGGTCATTATCTACGCGGGTTCGTTTGGCGGTTCGTATATGACAAGCGAGATGACAGATTTTTTGGCCGTCGCTCATCGACAGGATCCGTCTACGTTTTCGATCATATTGACACAAAGCCCGAAAGACTCAGTGACTGGGCGATTACGGGAAAGCGGTATCAATGAGAAGGACTATATGATTACACAGGTTTCTCCGGGGCGGGTCCCTCATTACCTGAAAGCAGCGGATATCGCGATCTCTTTTATCAAACCTTGTTACTCAAGACAGTCATCATCACCCACTAAGATTGCCGAGTACCTCGCGAGTGGTCTGCCAGTTATTTGCATCGCCGGCGTAGGAGATCTCGACGCTCTTATAGAAGGCAATAACGCGGGGGCTTTGTTACGAGAGTTTTCGCCCGAGGCATACGGCGCAGCTTTGGATCAGGTTGATCGAATGAGAGCTGATTCACAGTTATCCGAACGTTTGCGTAAACTCGCAGAACAGCAGTTCGATCTGGTCACAGTTGGACGAATTAGATATCGTCGATTGTACGAGCGACTTCTAAAGAACGAGTAGTGAATGGCAACTACTACCACTCATAACCATCCATACGGATTCGTGCGCCGGCAATGTTCGGCATCGAGCTCTGAATGAGTTTTATTTTCCAGCGACCGATCTCGTCCATCAGAGAGTTCCAGCATATTTGATAAAGTTCATGCCATTGCAACGGCTCAGCAAATTCCGGCTTACAATGCTCGCGCTAATTGCGGTCTTGCCCTCGTTTATAAAACGTCCGTGTTATCGGTTGTTCTTTGGATATGAAATAGGTAAGCGCGTCCGGATCGGACTCAGCATTATTGACGCAGTTGAGTGTAAAATCGAAGACGATGTTCGCATCGGACACTTGAATCTGATCATCAGGACGAAGCGTTTGATAATTCGTGATCATGTGCATATCGGTTATTTGAACCTGATAAGAGGAGGCGACGAAGTACATCTCGGTCGGTACGCAGAAATTATAAGGATGAATGAGATCAACTCCATTGCCGAGCCGGAAGTTGTAAACAAGATAGAGCCGCGATTCTCGCTGGGTAACGGCAGCATCATAACCGCCGGACACAAGATCGACTTTACTGACCGGGTCACAATCGGCCGAAGGGCGATCTTAGGAGGCCGGAACTCCTCTTTGTGGACGCATAATCGACAGCGTACCAGACCGATCAACATTGGGGCCTTTGCTTATATCGGCTCCGAAATCCGCGTCGCCCCCGGCGGCTCAGTGCCGGCCAAATGCATTGTTGGAATCGGGTCTGTAATTACCGCAGAACTCACGGATGAGGGTTATCTCATCGCCGGAGTGCCGGCAAAAGCCGTGAAAGAGCTGAGTGAGGAAGATCGATTTCTAATCGAAAGAAAAACCCGCTCAGACTTGCCGGACGACATTTAGCACTTCAGATATGAACGCGCTATTAACACTGCTATACATTCTGCTGTGCGTCGGGATCATTATCTTTGCTCCTACGCTGGTTGCTGCCTATGCAGATTATGGCCAATTTACCGGATTTGATGCTGCAAAGGCGGTCCTATTGTGCACCGCACTCGGTTTTCTCGCGGGTTTGTTTGCATATAAACGAGAGGTCGACGCTATTTTCCTCCTGCGTCTACTGGTCGCTGGACTAATCGCCCGTATGGTCATTGGTTTTGCCATCTTCGCGTTTCACGGTCAGGATTTTTTTGGTGGTGACGCAGTGACGTACGACTTCTTTGGCACCGCGCAGCTATTGGGTTGGCAAGGAGACAAATACTATCTGACCGTTGCGAATCAATTTGTCCGTAGCGGGCAAGGTTCGGGCTGGGGGATGGTTTACGTGGTTGCTGCGATTTATGGATTCGTAGGACGAAATCTTCTCGCCGTGCAACTCGTAAATTCCGTACTCGGCGCGGCGACGGCAGTAATCATTTACGATTGCGCTCATCAGGTTTTTCAGAATTCACGTGTCGCGCGGATATCAGCGCTTGCAGTTGCTTTTTACCCATCTCTTGTACTTTGGTCGGCCCAGGGGTTGAAGGATGGACCTATAGTTTTCTGTTTGGCGTTGGCTATTCTTGCCACGCTGAGACTCGGCGCGAAACTGTCCATAAGATACATTCTGGTGCTCATCCTCTCACTAATCGCGCTGATCGCTTTGCGTTTCTATGTGTTCTATATGATTTGTGCGGCGATCGTCGGAGCGTTTGTCATTGGTATGCAGCAAGTCAGCGCTACAAGCTTTGTCCGGCAGTTCAGTGCGGTTGTATTGATCGGACTTGCACTAACGTACGTGGGTGTAACGCGTTCAGCAACTGTGCAGTTCGAACACTACGGCAACATGCAGGTACTTCAACGATCGAGAAGCGATCTCGCACGGTCGGCAGAATCCGGCTTTGGACGAGACGTAGACGTCTCGACTACCAGCGGAGCTATTTCGACTATTCCTCTTGGCATACTCTATCTGCTCTTCGCTCCGTTTCCATGGCAAATTACTTCGTTACGACAAAGTATTACTTTGCCGGAGATGTTAATTTGGTGGATGTCGTTTCCGTTACTTGTAGTTGGCCTCTGGTTCGCCATCAAATACCGCCTGCGAATGATTTCACCGATCCTCATATTTACCGTGATGTTGACTCTTGCCTATTCCGTGTTTCAGGGAAATGTTGGCACTGCGTACCGCCAACGAGCTCAACTGTTGGTGTTTTACTTCATTTTTGTTTCCGTAGGTTTCGTGCTGTTGAAAGAGAAGAGAGAAGAGCGGAAACATCGCGAGCTGATGGATCGGCAAGAGGTGGAGCTGCGGCGAGTAGCTAAGCGGCAGCAGCGAACGGGAATTGAATTCAACAACTCACCTGAGAAATCCTCGCACCCTCAGGAACTCAATTATTGATCGTGCATTTACTTCTGCCGCAGAGTTGACTGTGTCTAAAACAAGCTCAGGTTGCAATGGATGTTCGTATGGGTCGTCGATCCCAGTGAAGTTCTTTATGTCACCACGTCGCGCTTTCGCGTACATTCCTTTGCTATCGCGATGCTCACATTCCTCAAGTGGAGTGTTTACGTATACCTCGATAAATCGATCTGTGCCGATTATTGCCCGCACCTCATTTCGCGTCGCTCGATAAGGACTTACGGCAGCACAAACGGCTGCACCATGATGCCTGACGATCTCGGACGCCACGAATCCGATACGTCTTATATTGACGTCTCGATCGTCTTTGCTGAATCCCAACCCATGAGAAAGATTGTTCCTGACCACATCGCCGTCGAGTAAAGTGACTCGACGCCCACATTCCTGAAGCAGCACAGTAAGGATCTCAGCTGTCGTTGATTTGCCGGCTGAGCTGAGTCCGGTAAACCAGACACAGAACCCTTGTTTGTAACGCGGCGGATGCGTGTCGGTAATTACTTCAGACACTTCTCGGCGCGCGAACCAGTTTGGCATTTCAACGCCTCCCTCCCGATACCATTCGCGCGCCATCGTCCCGGAAATGGTCGAGGTTTTAGCGTTTGGGGAAAGTTTACGAACCTCCTCGTAACGATCTTCGTCAGGAAGGTAAACGAACTCGCCAAACGATAATGGCTTTACGCCGATTTCTTCGCCGAACCTTTGCAGGAGTTCCTGAGCAGCATACCGCCCATAAAAGGGCGTCCCCTTCGAATCAGCACCCGGACTAGCATGATCGCGACCGACGATCATGTAATTAGCTCCATAATTTCTGCGGATCAATGCATGCCATAAAGCCTCCCTTGGTCCACCCATTCGCATTGCCAAGGGTAGCAGTGCGAGCAGAAGGCGTTTTGGATCATAGTGATTGGCCATTGCGCGATACGTTCGCACACGCGTGTAGTGGTCGATATCCCCGGGTTTGGTCAAACCTACGGCCGGGTGCAAGAGCAGGACACCATCAACCTGCAGGGCCGCTCGTTTAATCATTTCTTCGTGTGCTCGATGTAACGGGTTTCTCGTCTGAAACGCTACGACGTTGCCGAAACTGAGCTGCGCAAGACATTCCCGCGTCTGCTGAGGCGTTAGTCGCAGGTCTTGAAAATCATAGTGACACGGAAGATTCAGAACTCTTATGGGTCCTGAAATGTTCAGGGCACCCCAGCGCTGCATTTCAGCGATCAGCGGGTGCCGCAAGTCCGTTGTTCCGAAAACAAGTTGTGCCTCGCGTTCGGCGTTCCAGGAAAACACCTCGCGTACTGTCATTGTGGCAACGATCTCATTTTTCTGATCGCGTAAAGCGATCTCCTCGTCGAGGCCGATGTTTTCTTCAGGTGTAACAGGTAGCGTTATTGGGATTGGAAACAAATGTCCTTGCGCCAGGCGCATTTCTGCTAATGTTCGCTCGTAATCTGTCTGGCCCATGAATTGGTCGAGTGGACTAAAAGCACCACACGCCAGCAATTCAAGATCGCAAAGCGAGCGTTCAGACAGTTGAATAAACGGCAGCTGTTGCGCGTAAGCGAGTGATTCGGCTAAGGCCTCGGGGGCAACGCACAGATTGACGAGATTGCCGCCGTAAGGCGAGATGATGTTTGCAGGTGAAAGTAAGGTATCAGTCACTTAATCAGATCAATACTCTATTTCAAGTTATTTCTCGATGTTTATTTCAGTCGCTGTCGCGTATGTAATTAGCAGATGTTTGAAGCTCTAAAATCTTAACACAGATATATTTGTTTTCGTTTTGGACAGCATTGTCGGCCATTCGGTACTATATTGCTCTCTGAATTTGTACGCCAGTTTCAGGTTTCATAATCACGTGTAAGAGTTTCCCGAACGAGTCGTCAGTTTGCAGGACCTATGTGTGGCATCGTTGGCATAGTTCGTAATGATCGAGAAGCAGTCGACGAAGTGCTGTTAAGTCGGATGTGTGAGGCGATTCGGCATCGCGGCCCCGACGAAGACGGCTTTTATCGCAATGGTCCCGTCGCTCTTGGCATGCGACGTCTGGCCATTATCGATCTCCAGGGTGGGCAACAGCCTATCCATAATCAGGATCGCACCGCATGGATCGTGTTCAATGGCGAAATCTATAATTATCTCGAGCTCCGTCAAAAACTCGAAAAGCTGGGTCACACCTTTTATACAAACAGCGACACCGAAGCGATAATTCATGCCTACGATCGGTATGGTCCAGATTGTGTAAAGCATCTGCGAGGCATGTTTGCGTTTGCAATCTGGGACGAAAGAACGCAGGAACTGCTCTTAGCTCGGGATAGAGTTGGCAAGAAACCATTGCTCTACGCTCACGTTGGCGGACACCTTATCTTTGGTTCTGAGTTTAGCGCCTTGCTCTTGCATCCTGATGTTAGTCGCGAAATTTTGCCCGAGGCGCTTGACCAGTACCTCGCCTTCATGTGTGTTCCGGCTCCTTTGACGGCATATCGCGCAATCAAGAAACTCGAACCAGCTCACACACTGCGTTGGAAAAAAGGCGAAATAAAAACAGAACGATACTGGCAGCCTGACTTTTCACACAAGTTGAAAATCAGTGAGGAAGAGGCGGGCGAGCGGGCGATTGAGATATTGCGCGAAGCCGTACGCGTTCGATTAATGTCGGAAGTGCCTCTCGGAGCATTTCTTTCTGGCGGAATAGATTCAAGTGCGGTAGTGGCGTTAATGAGCCAGGAATCGGTTGACCGAGTCAAGACTTTCTCGATCGGCTTTGATGAACAAGACTTTAGTGAATTGCATCACGCCCGACGTGTTGCAGAACATGTCGGCGCAGAACACCACGAATTCATTGTCCGACCGGATGCGATGGAAGTATTACCAACTTTGGTTGCACACTACGGCGAGCCGTACGCCGATTCATCGGCAGTTCCGACCTATTACGTAGCTCGAGAGACGCGCCAACACGTCACGGTTGCGCTAAACGGTGACGGTGGCGACGAAACTTTTGCAGGTTACGAACGGTACGCCGCAATGGGTCTTGCCGAACGATATCGGAGGTTGCCAAATTTCGTACGCGAGTCTTTGATCAAGGAAGCGGCACGGGCGTTTCCCGCGAAAGAGACCGGCCGCAGCCGTGTTCGATCCGTCAAACGGTTTTTGGAAGCTGCGTCGCTGCCAAAAACTGAACGATACTTGCGCTGGGTGAGCGCGTTCGATTCAAACGCAAAAGCCACCCTTTACTCTGATGATTTTAAAGCGAGAACGTCTGGCCGGAACTCCGCGGAAATTCTTGAACCCTGGTTTGCTCGAGCGAATGGCGCGGGTATGCTGGACGCCTTGTTGTTAACTGATCTGATGACTTACTTGCCGAACGATCTGCTCGTGAAGGTCGACATTGCGACCATGGCAGTTTCGCTGGAAGCACGCTCACCATTTCTTGATCATCACCTGATAGAGTTTGCCGCATCGTTACCTGAGCGTTTCAAGCTAAGAGGTTTGACAACCAAATATCTCTTAAAACGAGTACTGCGTCAGCTTTTGCCGCGTGAGAATCTTAATAGACGCAAGATGGGGTTTGGAGTTCCAATTGGCGCCTGGCTTAGAGGTCAGATGCAGCCGTTTTTGCGTGAAACGCTTCTGTCTCAAAAGGCATTGAGTAGAGGTCTTTTTAAACCACAGAACGTTGCAACCTTAATCGAGCGACATACGACTGGAGCGAAAGATTCTTCTCATCAACTCTGGACATTATTGATGCTCGAGCTTTGGTTTCAGCGTTTTATTGATGTGCACTAACGTAATGACACCGCGTTCAGATGCAATTCGATGTTGTCCGTCCTGCAGCTCTCATAATCGACGGCGGCGAGGAAACAAGAACGGGTTTGAAATCATCCGCTGTACAGATTGCGGCACGCTCTACACCGCGACTCTTCCCATGGCTGGAGGCGGCCAGGATTATGACGCTTATTACGACGCCGATAATCTGTCAGTGCCGGCGTTCATCGCTCGCAGGTTAGATGAAATTGTCGTGTCGTTTGACTCTTATCGGAAGACGAACAAATTCCTGGATCTTGGTTGTGGTGCAGGCTCATTGCTGGAAGCAGGGAAACGCGCCGGATGGGACGTCGAAGGCGTAGAGATCTCCAAGCCTGCAGTTGAATATCTCCGTTCACGATCGCTAAATGCATTCTGCGGTGAGCTGAAAGATGCATGTTATCCGACAGCTCATTTTGACGTAGTCACAGCCAGTGAGTTGATGGAACATATCGCCGATCCGCGGCCGCTTCTGCGGGAGATAGCGCGGGTGCTACGCCCCGGAGGCCTATTTTGGGCCACGACACCGCATTCACTAGGCGCATCTGCCCGTCTTCTACAAATTGGCTGGACCGTTGTTTCACCTCCAGAGCACTTGAACCTTTTTTCGGTGAGCGGATTGAGAAAACTCTTATTGGATCAAGGTTTCTGCCGAGTTCGAATTGCGACGGAAGGACTCAACCCGGTGGAACTGCTGCACGCGTGGGGCCGTCACCAGCAACCAGAATCGGCCAATGGAGACGATGGCACACGGCGGGTCCAATCGAGTTATCGCCTGAATGAAGCTCTGTTGAGCAGCGGGTCCCGTCGTGCCGTGAAGTCAATCATCAACGGTTTACTCAGAGCTACTCGACTAGGTGATTCTCTAAAAGTAAGGGCCGAGCGCTGATGGCTAAGGAGATGGACAAATGAAGGGAGTTGTTTTGGCCGGAGGATTGGGCACGAGACTCCGGCCGTTAACCTCAGTCACAAATAAGCACCTGCTGCCTGTATACGATCAGCCGATGATTCACTACCCGATTCAGGCGTTAGTAAATGCGGGGATTAGTGACATTATGATTGTGACGGGAGGCAACTCCGCCGGCGATTTCCTGCGCCTGCTTGGTAATGGCAAGGCATTTGGTCTAAAGCATCTCAACTACACCTACCAGGAAGGAGAAGGTGGAATTGCGGATGCCTTGTCGCTTGTAGAACATTTCGCGGCAGGTGGTCCAGTGTGTGTTGTGCTGGGAGACAACATTATCGAAGGAAACGTAAAGGCGGCCGTTCGGGCATACCGTCACCAGGGCAGTGGCGCCAAAATTATTTTGAAAAAGGTATCGGATCCACAGCGCTTTGGTGTGCCGGAACTCGATGGACGGCGAGTATTACGCATTGAGGAGAAGCCCGTTCTCCCGAAGTCCGATTACGCGGTGATCGGCATCTACATGTATGACGGAGAAGTCTACAACATCATTCGCACTTTGCAGCCATCCGGCAGAGGCGAATTGGAAATCACTGACGTAAACAATGCATACATTGCCCGGGGAGAAATGACATGGGAAGAGCTTGACGGGTGGTGGACTGACGCCGGAACCTTCGAAAGCTTGCTTCGTGCTTCAAACCTGGTTGCAGCGAGCGGGGCGAATAAATTGCTTCTGGAACGCCCGGTGAGCCTTCCTGCGGGTGGATGAACTAAACCCGATCAAGTCGTATTCATGAAAATTGTTCGTATCATCGCTCGTCTCAATGTTGGTGGACCGGCAAAGCATGTGAGCTGGCTGGCTGCCGGACTTGCGAGTGAAGACTGTCAAACGCTTCTGGTATCGGGTTGTGTGCCCCGCGGGGAAGAAGACATGCGATACTTCGCGGAAGGCCTCGGGGTGACGCCGATATTCATTCCGCAGATGAGCCGTGAGATTTCTGCAAGGGACGTCTTCGCCATCTGGAAGATCTATCGTCTTTTGCTGTCGGAGCGACCTGATATTGTTCATACGCACACAGCAAAAGCCGGCACAGCCGGCAGACTGGCGGGCTGGCTTTATCGATGGACGACAGCGGGCACATTGTGGGGAAAACCCAGGCAGATTCGCATAGTGCACACCTACCATGGCCACATTTTTCATAGCTACTACAATCGGACCAAGACCTCTCTGTTTCTGCTGATCGAACGCATTCTCGCCCGAATGGCTACCGACAAAATTGTAGTGATAAGCAAACAACAGTTCGAGGAAATCAATCAAACGTTTCGCGTTGGCAGATCAGAACAGTTTTCTGTTATCCCGTTAGGTTTGGACATCGAGGAATTTGCAGGGGCTGAAGCAAGCCGCGATATCGTTCGCGAGACGCTCGGCATACGAGCTGACGAGATTCTGGTCGGAATAATTGGTCGGCTGACAGCAATCAAAAGACATGAGTTTTTTCTGGATGCGATTGCACGGTTTAAAACAGACAGTGGATCTCCCCATCGAATGCGCTTTGTCGTAATTGGTGACGGTGAATTACGACCCGATCTGGAAGCGCTCGCAAACAGACTCGGCATACAGACAGACGTCATTTTTACAGGCTCTCGCAAGGACCTGCGCAATCTGTATCCCGCTCTCGACATCGTTGCTTTGACGTCAAAAAACGAGGGTACGCCGTTGAGTTTGCTGGAAGCGATGGCGAACTCTCGACCAATTATTTCGACGGCGGTCGGCGGGGTAGTTGACTTGCTTGGCTCTGTTCAATGGTCCGACGATTCTTCTGCTTACGTTGTTTGCGAAAGAGGAATAAGCGTTCCTCCAAACGATCTAACGGCGTTTGTCGCGGGCTTGAAACGCCTGGTACGAGATGCCGATTTGCGCTCCGAATTGGGTCAAAACGGCCGCAGATTTGTCCAACTTAACTATAGCCGCGAACGATTGTTGGATGACGTAAGAAGTCTTTACGCTGAGCTTGTCTCTTCCCAAGGCTCAGCTTCAATTGCAGCTGGGTCTGCTGAACGTCGTATTGAATCGCGCGTCTAGAAAGTAGCCTTATTTTTTCGCGCGGGAGGAATCTCTTGAGAGTATTAATTACAGGCGGCGCTGGTTTCATCGGATCACACCTGGCGGACGCTTATTTAAGCCAGCGCGATGAGGTCTACGTCATCGACGACTTGTCGACGGGAAAAATCGAAAATATCCAGCACCTCAAAGGACATAAACAATTTCATTACGTCATCGATTCTGTCCATAACCAACCCGTAACTGCCGAGCTAGTTGATCAGTGTGACGTGATTTTTCATCTGGCCGCCGCTGTCGGAGTTCGGTTGATTGTTGAAAGTCCTGTGCGGACAATTGAAACGAATGTGAAAGGTACAGAAGTCGTTCTGTCTGTCGCGAGTAAGAAGAAGAAGAAAGTATTTATTGCCTCTACATCTGAGGTCTATGGGCTGAGTGCGGACGTGCCTTTTCGCGAAGATGGTAACCTTGTAATGGGTGCGACTACCAAGGGGCGATGGAGTTATGCGTGCTCGAAAGCGATTGACGAGTTTTTGGCCTTGGCGTACTGGCGCGAAAAGAAACTGCCAACAGTTGTTGCTCGATTGTTTAATACTGTGGGTCCGAGACAGACCGGACAATATGGAATGGTAATCCCAACGTTTGTAAAGCAAGCGCTCTCGGGTAAGCCAATTACGGTATATGGAGACGGTCAGCAAAGCCGTTGTTTTGCATATGTGGGAGATGTTGTTGGCGCATTGATCAAATTATTGGAACGTGACGAGGCGGTTGGCAACGTCTATAACATCGGCTCAAACGATGAAATAACAATTCTTGAACTGGCAAAGCGCGTTAAGGAACTTACGCGGTCGAGCTCGGAGATTGTGTTCGTTCCTTATGATGAAGCGTACGAGGAAGGCTTCGAAGACATGCCACGTCGGGTTCCCGACATTTCGAAGATACAGAATCTCGTCGGCTTTCGACCTCAAATGACTCTCGACGGTATCCTGCAAAGTGTAATCGACTATCAAAAGGGATACCGTACCTCCATCAACGCTTGAGATCATCCGGCAAGAACGCTACTGCGGGTATCACGTTGTGCACCCCTTCTGATGGTTCGGGTCTTTAAGCTTGCGTTGCCGGTTCATATCGAATAGCTTTTTCCCTCAGCAACTTCAATGCTCAAACCGCGAAAGCTCCCATTGCGAATATGACATTTAGCTCGCTAAGGCTGCTGCCAGTTGCAGCGTCGTTCGCTCTCTCGCTGATATTCACGGCGGTGGTGCGGAGGCTGGCACGTCGGTTTGGTGTTGTGGCGAAGCCGAAAACCGACCGCTGGCATAAAAAACCGACTGCCATGTTGGGGGGCACCGCCATCTGGGCGTCAGTGATAACAACTTGTTTGTTATTGCTGCCCACAACTACCTATAGCTGGGTAATCTTTCGCGCCGCAACGTTTTTATTTTTCGTTGGACTCCTTGACGACCTGCTGCACATAAAGCCTTATCAAAAATTGATTGGGCAGGTATTGGGATCCGCGTATGTGGTTTATTACGGATTGTCGTTGCCGTGGACACAATCGGTCACGATCAATCTGGCGCTAACTATTTTCTGGCTAATTGGAATTACAAATGCGCTTAATCTGCTGGACAACATGGACGGCCTGGCAGCGGGCATTGCAACAATCAGCGCCGGCTTTCTCGCTTTGAGTTTTGTAAACGGCGGCTATCAGACGGAAGCTGCAATGCTGTTGGTGTTTGCAGGAGCACTACTTGGGTTTCTGATCTTCAACTCGAATCCTGCCTCAATTTTTATGGGCGACTGCGGTTCGATGTTCGTCGGGTTCTTTCTTGCGAGCTCGGCGTTGGTTAATGTTAGTGGAGGAAGATCAAGGAGTTTCCTTCCGGTTCTTGCAGTGCCGATCCTTGTACTCTTTATCCCTATCTTCGACACAACGTTCGTCACCATATTGCGCAAACTATCAGGACGTTCAGCATCACAGGGTGGCAGAGACCATACCTCGCACAGGCTTGTTGCGCTTGGTATGCCTGAGCGTCACGCGGTGTGGATGCTGTATGGCTTTGCCGGTCTTTCCGGAACGCTCGCGATGGTGGTCCAACGTGTAAAGCTCGATGTAAGTTTGGCCGCAATCGCAGCTTTTACTATCGTGCTTACATTGCTTGGCGTCTACCTTGCGGGTGTTAGGGTTTATGACGAGAGCGAAGAAGATCAGGTGCATCGCGATGGTCCCTTATACGCGTTTCTTGTCGATCTGTCTTATAAAAGACGAATTTTCGAGGTGTTGCTCGATGTCATACTGGTTATTCTCTCTTACTGGACGGCATACGCAGTCAAGTTTGGACCATTTTCGCAAAGCGCCGCATGGGGGCTGTTCTTACGGACCTTGCCGGTAGTCGTTTTCGTCAAAATGTCGGCCTTTCTGTTTACCGGGGTCTATCGGGGCATTTGGCGTTATACAAGTCTCGACGACATCGTTGTGTTTGTTAAGGCGGTGGCGGGCGGAACGTTTGGCAGTGTCCTGGTGATCCTGTTTGCATTTCGTTTTCAAGGATTCTCGCGGACAGTTTTCTTAATCGATGGCGTACTCATGTTCCTGCTATTAGCGGGCAGCCGTTTGGCCTTCAGAGTTTTTCGTCAACTGCTTCCGACGGCTAACACGCCGGGTGCTCGACGGGTTTTGATTTACGGAGCAGGTGACGGCGGCGAACTGTTGTTAAGAGAGATCCTAAACAATCGCGAACTCGACTTGGCGCCTGTCGGGTTCCTTGACGACGATCCGGCGAAAGCAGGGAAAGTAATTCACGGGTTGCGCGTTTTTCTTGGTAATGGCGACCTTTCATCACTTTGTCAGCAGCAAAAAGTGGAGCAAGTTTTGATCTCGAGTTCCAAAATGCCAGAGGAGAGGGTTCGCGAAGTCATACGGGCTTGCACTGAACGACAAATAGCTGTCAAACGAATGCGTATTTCGATTGAAGAAGTTACGGATTAATTCAACCCACATCAATGCCCGAGCAATTAATCCATATCGATGCCCGTAAAGCCACCGTCCGTATCGGTATGATTGTCGGGTTAGTGCTCGCCATCGTATGGACCACGTTTACGCTAAGGTGGTATCTCGGTAACACACTCGCGGAGAACGTTGAAAATTTACAGCTACTTCAAACCGCGGAGTCGTTGTCTCCGAAAGATCCTTTGACGCATTGGAGCCTTGCACAATTTACTAAGCAGGAGTTGCCAACTAATGATTTGAACTATGGAATTCGCGAATATGAAGCTGCGGTTGCCTTGTCTCCACATGATTATCGGCTGTGGATGTCATTGGGAATCGCCCTGGAACAGGCTGGTGACGATAGCCGCGCCGAACACGCCTTACGTACAGCCGTTTCGCTGGCGCCCTCCTATTCTTATCCGCACTGGTACCTCGGTAATGCTCTATTGCGATCGAATAGATTTGACGAAGCATTTGCTGAATTGAGGGTGGCCGGCGATTCCAACGGGGAACTGCGGACTCAACTGTTTATTTTGGCGTGGGAGGTGTACGGCGCCAATATCGATTCGCTATTGACGGCTGTTGGCGCTACGCCGCAGACGCGAGCAGAATTTGCTTTGTACCTGCTGGGGCGCGGCAGGATTGATGATGGGATCCGATTGTGGAGAGCCATCGATGCCAAAGACAAGAGGCTCAGCCGCTTTACGGGAGACCAGATCATGGTTACGTTGATGCAGGCGAACCGTTTCCATGATGCGCTGGACGTATGGAACGATCTGGCGCCCGATGACTATTATCGCGGACAAATCGGGGCCGTCCTAGGTGGTGATTTCGAAGGTGACCTTGTATCAGGCTCAGATACAGCCTTTGGATGGCAGGTCACGTCTTCAACACCTCTTCAAATCGGTATTGATAATTCTGTGGGACACGATAGTCGGCGTAGCCTTCGTCTGAATTTCCATGTGCGCTCTACACTGGAAGAGATCCAAATAAGCCAATTGATAGCAGTCTCACCTGCAACCGACTATGTGATGGATTTTTACGTCAAGACCTCCAGTCTTGAAACAGCTATGACTCCATATATCGAAATATTCGATGCTGCAAACAAAACATCCCTCGGGTCATCTGAGCCAGCGCCGAACGGTGATAACGACTGGCAGCATGTTGTTTTGCCATTTAAGACCGGTGATAAGACCGAAGCGATAAGAATGCACGTTACGAGATCCAGGTGCCCCGATAACATTCCAGTCTGCCCTATATTCGGTACAGTTTGGTATGACGACTTCAGTCTCAAGCGGAGAAGCTAGCATCGCGAAGGTCGAGGTATCGCGGCGTGTCGCTGTAGCCGCGCCAGGCACCGTTTACCGGATCAGACACTCCGTTGCGAGCAGATTTCTGTACCTATTCATCTGTGTCGCGATCTGTGTTTCTGCTTTAGCGTACGGAACAGTCCACTATTGGGCGCTCGCACTTTTTAATCTAGGGGCACTGGCCGTCCTGATCCTTTGGGTTGTCGATAGCTGGCAACTGCGGTTGTTTCGGGTAAGCAAGAATCTACTGCAAATACCGTTGTTGGCGATGATTGCTTTGGGCGTGTTCCAGCTATTTTCCCTTCGGCCGGCTGATTCGAACTCAGGACTCAACCTCACCCCCGTTAGGACCCTTTCCCTGGATCCACAATCAACACGCTTTGTTTTAGCACAGGTAGGCGCTTTATTGGTCTACTTTGCCGCTACGCTGGTTTTCACGGATACACCGCGACGCTTGCGACTAATTGTTCGGACAATTATTGTTTTTGGATTTTTGCTGGCGATGCTTGGATTAACGCAGTCGTTCACGTCACCAACGAAGATTTACTGGGTAAGGGAGCTGGGCCAAAGTACAGCCTTTGGTCCTTTCATAAACAGGCACCATTTTGCCGGCTACATGGAATTGACGCTCGCTCTGCCTCTTGGCCTGGTCTTCTCGGGCGCGATCGATAAAGAGAAAAGATTCGTTTACATCTTCGCAATGTTACTGATGGGTGTAGCGCTGATCATGACCGGTTCGCGAGGTGGCATTCTCAGTGTGATCGCTGAGGTAATCTTCGTCGCCGCCGTGACAGTCAGACCGCGAAAGCACCGCCATGGCCATAACCGCGCGCAACACAGCAGCGGAGCAATTGCGGTGCGAGCGGCACTTGCGCTCGGATTAATACTTACGCTCTTTACCGGCGTGGTGCTACTGGGCGGTGAATCAGCTTTGACTCGCGTTTTGGGCAGCGTAAACACCGACGATCCGACGACAGGTCGCGCTCACTTCTGGTCTGTGACGCTCGACATAATCAAGAACGACCCCGTGATTGGCGCAGGTCTTGGAGCCTTTGGTGTTGTCTATACAAAATATGATTCGCGCAACGGAATGTTTCGGCTGGAGCAGGCGCACAATGATTATCTTCAAGTGCTCGCGGATGGCGGTTTAATTGGCGGTGCGCTGGCTTTGTTCTTTGTAGTCCTCTTATTTCGAATGGCACTTCCTCGCTGTGACTCACGTGATCAATTCAGAAGAGGCGTTGCTATCGGAGCGACGGCTGGCTGTTTCGCTGTACTGATTCATAGCTTCTTTGATTTTACACTCCATACTACGTCCAATGCGCTTCTGTTTCTTGTTTTGGCGGCGCTCGCAACAGTGGATGGTCGCGTAGAAGAGGTAAGGCGCCGACATAGCAGATCTCACTCAAGAAGCCAGGTAGCGCCGCTATAGTATAGTTGGCCGTCGATTTTGCGCATTACCTGGACGTAATATTCAGACGGACTTACAGGAGAAACTGTTTGTGGCCCTAGCTTCCACTCGTACTGCGTCTGTACGTACGTCTGCGCCTGCTTCATCAATCCCGGCTCTGTGTTTAGCCGCTGCGCTCGAGCATGCGAAGAGCGACGCATTAAACTATCGATTCCAGGGCGAGTGGCTTCACATTGCGGCCCGGACATTCATCGATCGAGTTAAGTCTGTGGCGCTGGGTTTGGCCGTCTTAGGAGTGCGACCCGGCGATCGAATTGCGCTGTTGTCTGAAAATCGGCCTGAATGGTCGATCGTAGATCTTGCAATCCTCAGTCTCGGCGCAATTAATGTCCCAATCTACACCACACAGGCTGTCGATCAGATCGAGTTTATCCTCGCAGACTCGGGCGCAAAAGTGATCTTCATCTCAACCCAAAAACTCTATCGCCACGCGCGTTCTGCGCTTGCCGCACGGTTGCTCGAATACTTGATCTTTTTCGAATCTGAAATCCCGCAGGAAGTTGAGCGCGCTATTGCACTGGACGAGTTGGAGCAAAGTGGGAAACAACACTGCGACGAACGACCCGACGCGTTCAACGCATATTTGAATGCCGTTCGTGCGGATGATTTGGCCACCATCATTTATACCTCCGGCACTACCGGTGAACCGAAAGGCGTGATGTTGACTCACAACAATTTCATGTCAAACGTTCTCTCCATTACAAGCGGCTTACCTATTGGACCAACGGACGTCGCGCTGTCGGTTCTTCCTTTGTCGCACATTTTTGAACGAGCGGGTTTTTACGTCTTCTGTTATAGCGGCGTGTCAGTCTATTACGCGGCATCTTTCGATCAAGTTGGGGAATACTTGCGAGAAGTTAGGCCAACAGTTATGACAGCCGTGCCTCGTTTATTTGAAAAGGTCTATCACCGGATCATCAAGAAGGGAATGTCCGAAAAAGGCATGAAGCGCCGGATCTTCATCCGTTCACTCTCAGTGGGTCAACGTTACGGCGAATTGAAGGACAAACAACGTCACATTGGACGGTCATTGCGTCTGCAGCAGAAGCTTGCAAGCAAGTTAGTGTTCTCGAAATGGCGCGAAGGAGTTGGTGGTCGACTACGTTACTTCGTCTCCGGCGGTGCACCGCTGTCACCTGCGCTTTCGTATGCATATCTCGCTGCGGGAATTCCGATATTGCAGGGCTATGGCGGTACCGAAACATGCATCGTTTCAGCAAATCGTCCGGAGAATAATCAGGTCGGTTCAGTTGGAATGCCGTTCGCCGGCATTGAACTGCGCATCGCCGAGGATGGGGAAATCCTCGTTCGTGGTCCTAACGTTATGCGTGGCTATTATGGACAGCCCGAAGCTACTGCCGAAGTCTTGAAAGATGGATGGTTCTACACGGGCGACGTCGGTCATATGGACGATCAGGGTCGTCTGTATATCACCGACCGAAAGAAAGATCTTTTCAAATTGTCGAACGGCAAGTATGTGGCGCCCCAGTTGGTCGAGAGTTTACTGAAACAATGTGAATTTGTGAGTCAGGTGGTGGTCGTCGGGGCCGGTCGTAAACAGCCGGCCGCGCTAATCGTTCCCGATTGGGAAAATTTGAAGCAGGCGTTGACGGGGGCAGGAGAAAAGTTTCCCGATAATCGGGTACAACTCAGCAGGCATTCTGCGGCGATCAAGATGGTTCAGCGTGACGTTGCCAACCTCACGTCTGAACTTGCCGACTACGAACGAATTCGTCGAGTCGCGCTATTGCCGGAAGAATTTACGATTGACAGCGGTGAACTGACTCCCACATTGAAAGTTAAGCGACGAGTGATAGATGAGCGGTTCGGGGAATTAATCGACGAACTCTATTCGTGATCTTTGAATGCAGCGACGCTTTCTTGTCGGTTTGGCTGGACTGCTCGGCATAATCGCGCGTCGTTCGGTCTCTGCATTCGTTGCCAGACGTTTCGGTGAAACGTTTTCGCCAGGGACTTTGATTGTGAATGTCCCACGATTGATAAGGCCTATGGACTATTGGAAGATTCTCAAGTCAATCGGCAAGTGTTTATGAAAGTCTTAACGCTCGCCTCTTACCCGATCGAGGCCGCTTCGACGCGATACCGCGTCGCACAATACATTGAGCCACTGGCGCAACAAGGTATCACGCTCACACTTCATCCATTTCTCGACTCCAAACTCCATCGTGCACTGTACAAGAGATCAGAATGGCCTCGTACTGCGCTGGGTCTTCTACGCGCGTCGTTACGCCGTCTGACTGAAGTAGTAAAGGCACACGATGCTGATGTGCTTTTCGTACAACGCGAAGCCATGATGTATGGTCCACCGATATTTGAATGGTTAGCTCTCAATATTGGACATTGCCCAATGGTGCTCGATCTCGACGACGCAACGTATGTCCCCTACCGCAGTCCTACATATGGCGATTGGGCAACAGCCGCGAAGTGGTTTAGCAAGACTGATAAACTGATTGACTGGTCGCAGGTAGTTGTGTGTGGCAACCGCACGATTTCCGATTATGTGTCGGCTCGAGCGAAACGAGCCGTCATCATACCTACGGTAGTCAGTACAGAAGTTTTTCGGCCGCGCTTGGAGAAAGCGGCGAACAACATACCGGTTTTAGGTTGGATTGGGACGCATTCGACCTTTCAGTATTTGGAGTCGATATTCCCGATGCTGGAGAAGCTGGCGCAGGAACTCCGATTCAAACTAAAGGTTATCGGTGCCGGAGATCGCGAGATCAGGATAACCGGCGTTGAAGTCGAGAATCTTCCGTGGAGTTTGCATCGCGAAATCGAAGATTTTCAATCGCTCGACATCGGCCTTTATCCCATCATCGAAGATGAGTGGTCAGTTGGAAAGTCGGGGTTCAAAGCCATTCAGTATATGTCTGTCGGAATACCTTTTGTAGGCAGCCCCGTTGGCGCATGCGCCGAGTTAGGGGAACCCGACGTCACGCATTTTCTGGCGAACACAACGGAGGATTGGCGACAATCACTCAGCCGGCTAATTACCGATCCGGACTTGCGACATTCAATGGGTTCTGCTGGTCGTCACTACGCAGAGAACCATTACAGTTTGGATCTCCAGGTGCGAAAGCTAGTCGAAGTGTTCCGGTCGGTAGTCTCCAGCGAGAGCACTGGCTCTTAATCTTCGTTGCTGCAATCGCAAGCCAACTTTGTGTAATGTTCCAGGCGCTCATAAGCGATGTCGAATAAAGGAGTGCCTGCACTGCTGCTTGCACTGCTTGACCAGAGTTAGTTTCAAGGTCATTACGTGGCGACTTCGGTTCGCGGACAGCGCGAATGCGCCGCTTTACGTCCTCGCAAGTCGTACTTGCGAACAGTTGCTGCCCAGCAAACGATCCGCGATATGAAATTACTTGCGCTAATTCGTCATGCCGATGCTGAAAATCTGCAGTCGGACATGATCGACCTGGATCGCCCACTCAGCATTGAGGGTAGGCGACACGCTACGGCCGTTGGTCACTACACTGCAGATCAGGGCATTGCGGTTGATGCAATAGTTAGCTCGCTGGCGTTGCGTGCCCGACAAACGGCTGAACTCATTTCCGCAGCAGCACAACTGAACGCTCCCACACGTTTCGACGAGCGCGTTTATGAAGGCACCGCCGGAACCCTGTTGGAGGTGATTCAGGAGTTGCCAGACCAACTTGGCAATGTCTTGATAGTTGGCCATAACCCCTCACTCGAACAGTTGTTTCGGACGTTGACGTCTAAGCGTGTCACACTTCGCCCCGCGACGTTAGTCGTGCTGAAGGTTAAGTTAGAACATTGGGCCGAGTGTGGAACTGACTCGTGTGAATTGGACCGCGTCTTTAGAGTTCAAGAGAATTAGCAAACCGCCATTCACCTTCACTACACAACTCAACTCCTATAAATTCGACAGTCAGGAAGGGGTCAAGCGTCGCGCGATTCAGCCCAAGCTTCACTAGCTTCCAACCCACTAGTCAGCATTTACAATCTTCACTAGCACTCACCTTCCTGGGAGACAACTCATTTGGCAAAAATTTACAGTCAGGAAGGGGTCAAGCGGAGCGCGACCCCGCTCAAGCTGCACTAGCTTCCAACCCACTAGTCAGCCACTAGCACCCACACCAACCTCACTACACTTGAATCTCCTGACTGTTGAATTTATGGGAATTGAGTGATGCAGGTGCATGCTGGGTGGTGA
>JBHEMC010000046.1:0-32597 GCA_046262775.1 Pyrinomonadaceae bacterium
ATACAGAAGCATGGACGGTTTAGGGCAGCAGAGGCGCTTGCACTTTTATCGCCGATACTGAGCGTGCTTGAGACCGCTCACGAAATGGGTGTTGTTCATCGTGACCTGAAACCAGAGAACATTATGGTGGGCAGACCGGAAGGTAATGGCCAGCCCGTTATCAAATTGCTGGATCTCGGTATCGCTAAACTGCGCGAGATCGCCGGCAGTGAGCCGACCGGCACCACCGCCTTAACAATGGCCGGACAGGTACTTGGTACCCCTTACTACATGTCGCCTGAACAATGGGGAGAAATTCCGCGTGACCAGGATTTGGAAATCGATGGTCGTGCGGATATCTACAGTCTCGGTCTCCTCTTTTACGAAATGATTGCGGGCCGGAGATGTTATTCGGGAACAACGCTGCACGAGTTGCGACGAGAACACGTCTCCACAACGGCGCCTCCGTTGCACGAAGTTGTTTCTGATGTTCCCCGGGGTTTTAGCAATGCAATCGCGCGAGCAACAGCAAAGGATCGCGGCGACAGACAGGCTACGGCGAAGCAGTTTGCTGAGGAGCTGCAGGCTGGTGTGTCGACTGACAGCGCACCTAATACTCCAGCACCCTCTTTCGCTGAGACGATCACGATTGACGGTGGTCTGGAGACGAACGCTGATGTCAATGCACCCACGATCGTTACGCTCGATCCCTCGTCGACTTCAGAAGTAATTCCACGCAAGTCGGGGAAATCTGAAATTGCCAACGAGACAGTAACGATTCCACACGCTGGAGGTAACGTGTTGCCGACGGTCGCAGAGCCGGCTCCTGTGTTGTCCGAGACGGTGGCAGAACCCCGGAGAGCACAACCAACGGCCGTACCGCCAAAAAAAAGCAAGGCAGCAATATTCATTGGCCTGGGTCTGGTGGTTGTAATCGGTTTGGTAACAATCGGCGGAGTATTGTTTTGGCTCAGCTCTCGCAAAACTAGTCTTGTGTCTAATGCAAATGCGGGCGTACCAACATCGACATTGACAACACATGAAGTCGCGCGATACTGGTTGGAGATTTTGCCGTCATCTACAGGAGGTGAGTCAACTCGAGTGGCAGGTGTGGTACCGATCAATTCGGGACAATCGCTTAAGATGCATTTCTCATTTCCGGAGAGTGGCTTTGTCTACATAGTTGGTCCAGCCGGTGACACGAATCAGCCTACTCCATTTTTGACTAACCAGCCCGCACCCGAGTCAGGCTTGAAGACTAACGAAGTAAAGCAGGGCGCCGATTTCGTTTTTCCGGGTGGTATCGGACAATTGACACTCGACAAACAAGCGGGGCAGGAGAACTATACGATTGTATTTTCAAAAACGCGCCTAACGACACCTGTATTTTTCAACGCTCCCGCACTGCAACCGCTGAATCAAAGCGACCAAGCTGCGTTACAATCATTCATCGTAAAGTACAAACAGTCAGCGGCGAGTACGACGACGGATGGTTCTGACAATGCAACCGCTGTAGTCAAAGCACCTGCGTCTGGTGACGGGAACCCGATTGTTTTCGATCTTCGCATCCAGCATAAGTAAGCCACGTGCGTTAAGGAGATTCAAATGAAAACCCTTTTGATAGGTCTTGCGTTTGTTTGCTTCGGTGGAGCGCTATTTGCAATGCCTCAGGATCAGGACGAGCAGGTGCGGGGCGCATTCCTGACGTCACGTCCTAAAGAGAAAACTGAAGGTGCTCCCACAGGCCGAATCGGTCGTCGGCGACCTAAACCTGTACCGAGTCCCACTCCGAAGCACACCCGTCCGCCAAAGCCTAATTCAACTCCGACACCGCGGCCTGATAGCCAGCGGAAAGTAGTCAACACCGCCCGTCTGGGTTTAGGTTTGACCTTGTTCCTTCGGGACTCGAATGGCCTTGCCGTCCGAGTTGATCCAGGTCATGTATTTGGAAAAGGCGACCGCGTTCGGTTGCTCCTGGAAACGAACACCGACGGTTACCTCTACATTTTCAATACGACCGATAATGGTGCGCCCATGATGATCTATCCTGATCCGCAGTTGGATGAGGCCGGTAACTACCTTCAGGCGCATGTGCCATTTGAGATTCCGTCGAGCACCGGGGAGTCTGAAGAGCGGTTGCGTTGGTTTACGTTCGACGAGAATGCTGGTACCGAACGCCTGTATTTCGTATTCACGCGGGAACAGTTGCCAGGAATACCAATTGAGGACGATCTAGTAAGCCACTGCAAAGACGCTAAGCCACCGTGTCCGTTACGGCCTGATGCTCAGTTGTGGGCAGAAATCGACAAGCAAACCAACGATCGACTGCAAATGGATCGACCCGGAAGAAATGGTCGTGCGTTATCCGAGGCGGAACGCGATGCAACAACACGAGGCTTGGGGCTTTCGCAGGATGATCCGCCACCCGGATTAATCCTGATGGCGAGTTCTGCAAGTACATCAAGATTAGTAACGTCATTAGATTTAATTCATAAATGAAGTTCGAACGTTAAAAGGAAGGCAAGATGAGATTCCGTTCAACGATAGTCGTCGTTATTCTTGTTGGAGTGGCAATCACGTTGGCAGCGGCACAGCTTTGCATTGTCACAAGCGCACTAAATCCAGTTTTGCCACAACAGGCTGGACAGGCAAGCGAGGCATTAAAGCGCGGGCGCCATCTATTGAAACGTGGTCACGCAGATCAGGCGTTACCTGAACTGCAACTGGCCCTGAACCTTTACACCACGGCCAAAAACAACGGCGGGATTGCAGCAGCACATAACGAACTTGGAGATCTCTATTTGCGGCAAGGACAATATCCAGTCGCGCTGGATCATTATGAAAAGGCGCTTGACGGATTTTTAGCAGGTGATAAGGCGGAGCAAGCGGTGAACGCAGCAGTCGGTCTCGCAGACGATAAGTTTAACGCCAACCTGATGTTGGCGAAGATTGGAGACGTCAACTTCCGTCTCGGCAAGAATTCTGAAGCAATTGCGGCGTATGACCGCATGGTGGTGAAGAAACCAGAAGGTGCTGCAGCCAAGGTGGGACGAAGATTTGGTGGCTTGGGAGGGATTGTCGGCAGCATTTCCACTGGCAATGTTTCTGTGGCAGCACCCACCAGCGCACTCACAGTCGCGCTGGAGGCAAAAAAAGAATTCGACGAGTACCGTATATCGATTGTCTATTCGAGCTATGAACTCGGAATGGGCCGGCTCGCCTATGTAGCCAACGATCTCGAAACTGCTCGAAAGCATTTTCAGAATGCGCTGGAAGCCACCTCGAGTAGCATTGCCGGCATAGCTAAGCTGGGTCAGACATTGCGTTATCGGGCAGCAGCGCGCACGAGTCTGGGTGACGTAGCACTACGACAGGGAAAACTGAAAGATGCGAGCAAATTTTACGCAGACGCTGTTAAAGGCGCACAGGAAGATAAAAGATTGGATTTGATGTGGCCCGCTCAACGCGGCCTGGGTCGTAGTCTGTGGTTGCAGGCGGTCCAGGAAAAGGACGTTAAGAAAGCCAACTCCTTAAGAGACTCAGCCCTCGGAAACTACCGCGACTCCATCGCTACCATTGAAACGCTCAGACAGGGGAGTTTGCGTGCTGACGAAGCCCGTACAACCTTCCTGGCAAGTATTAAAGACGTATTCGACGAGGCATGCACAGCTTACGCAGAAATGGCGTTGCTCACCGACTCCTCCGGAGGAGCGCTGCAAGGTAAAGCTCTCGATTATGCATCGCAAGGATTCAAGATTTCCGAAGAATCGCGCGCTCGCTCGTTGCTGGATCTCTTGAGTGAAACCAATGCAGTTATAACTGAAGGCGTGCCAGTCGAACTTCTGAAGCGCAAGGAAGATAATTTAGACAGACAGCAGGAGATCGCCGAGTTACTAACCGGAGTAAACATCTCAACAGACGAGGCGAAGAAAAAGCCGGCCGAGCTTGATGCGGAACTGGAGAAACTGCAGTCCGAATATGAAGAAATAGAGAACCAGATCCGTACTGCGAGTGCCCGATATGCATCGCTAACAGCGAATCAGCCCTTGTCGTTGGTAGAGTTACAGCAGAGAGTAGTAGACGAACATACTGTCGCGCTTGAGTATTCTTTGCAGCCTGACGCCTCGTATCTTTGGGTCGTCAGCAACAAAGCTGCAAACCTTTACAAAATTCCAGGTCGCTCCACGGTCGAACAGCTGACGAGTGACTTGCGTTCGCAGTTGATTCCTTCGAGGTTGCAGCGGCGAATAGTAGGAATTGATGTTGCGGCGGATCAGGCGCGAGGTTTGGGTATTGCAGCTACGGCACCGGAAGATGCGGCGAAGTTTATTACAGCTTCTAATGCGCTCTACAAAGCGGTGCTCGAACCTGCCGCATCATTGTTTACGGACAAACGTCTGCTGGTCATTGCAGATGGTGCTTTGAACTACGTGCCTTTCGAAGCGCTTCTGAAGACTACAGACGCCGGTGATTTCGCTTCACTTCCTTACCTGGTAAAGAGCAATGAAATCATTTATTCACCCTCCGCGTCCGTAGTCGCCGCAATTCGACAACAGCGAACTAAATCGGCCGGCCGTTCTATGCTGGTCGTTGCAGATCCCGTTTTCAATTCCAACGACACACGCGCGCATAACGTAGCTGCGAATACCGCATCAGCGGACGTGCGCGGTTTGGGCATTCAGAGCGCACTATCGGATGTAGCCGGCCAGGAAAGCATCGCAGCTACGCAATCTGGCAAGATGGACGGCTTGCCGCTCGCTCGTCTTGTTGGAACGAGAACTGAAGCTGAACAGATTTCCAAACTCGCGAAAGGATCAGGCGCCCAGGCGGATGTGTGGCTCGATCTCGATGCCAGCGAGGACAACGTCGACACTCGCGATCTCACAAAGTACAGAGTTATTCATGTGGCAACGCACGGTCTGTTGGACGTCGAGCGGCCGCAGTTCACTGGCCTCATTCTGTCGCTGGTCGGAAATAAGACTCAGGATGGCTTCCTACGCACGGATAAAGTGTTCAATTTGCGTCTTGGGGGTCCTCTGGTCATGCTCTCAGCCTGTGAAACGGGTTTGGGAAAAGAAAAACGCGGTGAGGGCGTCATGGGCTTAACACGGGCATTCATGTATGCCGGTGCTCCCACCGTAGGCGTCAGTCTTTGGTCGGTTGCTGACAAATCGACTGCTGACCTCATGGCAGATTTCTATCGCCGTTTGCTCGCGAAGGACGACACTTCACCATCGACTGCGTTGCGTGAGGCGCAACTGGCCATGATTTCCGGTAAGAAATTTAGTGCACCCTTCTACTGGGCGCCCTTCGTGCTTGTCGGTGATTGGAATTAGTGTAGTGGCGCGGTGTTCACTTTTTGTTAAGCACCCAGCGTACGCGTGGCGACCTCTCTGAAATGCGGCGGCCTGCCGTCGATTTTGTATTAACGTGGCGGTGCCAGGCCCACCACGCTTCAAGCAGATTCACCTTACTGCCGTGGTGCATGACAAAAGGTCGACCGAAAATGCGTCCCCTTTACAGAACCACCGAGCTGTTGAGCGAAACCCGAAACGCCTCGCCACGTTTCAATCCAACCTAATTTTTCGCAACACCCTGCAAATGCGTCGCCGACTTCGTTGTGCCCAGATAGACGACAGAGCTGTGGCAAGCAGCCCGATCGTTGCGGGTTCTGGAACGCTGGTCGCCACAGTTGTCCCTTCAACGACGAAGTTGTCGAGACGATTGTTTCCGGTCGAAGATGTTGCCCCATTGAACACAATTCGAAACGCCGCATCCGGATTGTTATCAAGTCCCGCGATACTACTCAGATCAAATACCACCGGAACTGACCCAAATGCTGACAAAGGTGTGTACGGCGCGCCAAAGTCAATGAAGTTCACTCCATCGATGCTGTACTGAAACTGGTTACTGTTGAAGCCGGTGGATGTACCCTGCGAAGCAAAGCTCACCACAATGGCTGAGTAGCCGATTGTGCTGACAGCGAACGTCAGGTTACGGCCATTGTTCGTATTGCTGGTTCCACCTTGTAGTGACAGCGCCTGTCCGGCCAAATCTCCGAGCCTGGCGTTGTTGGTTGTACCGGCAGCGAATACCAGATTCGTGGTAATGAAATTGCTGGTAAGTGTGCCTGCGCCGTGATCAACGACCAGGTCAGAATCGTTGAAATTCCACACGGTAATTTCATTTGCACGCGCCGATCTGGTCACGAACAGAACAGCCAAAAAAACCAGGATCAGTTGAAGTGAGAAATTTCGAGTGAGGTTTGGTGCTTTGAACATAGAGACTCCTTTGATGAGGTTTGGATTGGCCCAAAAGGCCACGACCGCAGAAAGCAGGAGAGTCTACTTTTAAGAGATCTCGTGAGGCTTTCAGTAAGCTCGGCTCTGAGGTAGCCAAAGCTTTGTCGGTAGCGGCGGAACAATATGCCGATTTGCGGGATTGGTCAATAAGAAATTGCAGCATGTAAACCCCAAGTTGAAATGTCACGTCACGGCGATTACCGCCTCTCTTAAAAGCACGGATTTTTAGAGGGCTAAGCGCCTGACCTGCGGGTGTCGCTCCGGCTGGCCATAACCGGTGGCGTGCTTAGATTTGGTAAGTTAATATCAGTGGGGGAAGAACATGGAAACAAAATTCGCGAAAATTTCAGACAGGACAGGATTGGAGGACGTTATCGCCAAATCTAAAACGTCGCCTGTCATCGTGTTCAAGCATAGCCTTTCATGTCCGCTAAGTGCTGCCGCTTATCACGAGATGGAGCAGATGAAGTACGACATTCGGCTGGTGGAAGTGCAAACCGCCAAAGACATTTCAAAACAGATAGCTGACATGACCGGTATCAGGCATGAATCACCGCAAGTGATCATCATTCGTAACGGAAAGGCTGTGTGGAATGCCTCGCATTACGATGTGCAGGCTCACGTAATTGAACAGGCAATTCAGCACCACACTTGATGGCACAAATAGAACACAGCCGCGCCGCAGTCGAACCGCGTGAAATCAAACACGAGGACGATTCTACGCTGCGCATAATTTGGGGGGATGGTCGGGAGTGTAGCTATCGGGCGGCAGACTTGCGTCGATCCTGTCCGTGCGCACAATGCGTGAACGAATGGACCGGTGAACGCGTCCTGCGTCCAGAAGCCGTATCTGAAGGACTGACTATCGTTGATCTGAGCATCGTCGGCCGCTACGCGCTGAACTTTCGTTGGAGTGATGGGCACGACACCGGTATTTATAGCTTTCGCTATTTGCGAGAATTCTGTGATTCAATTGACGAAACAAAATGAACGAGCGCGATTTTTTTAACGAAAAGGAAGAAGTAAAGAAGGCTAGTTTCAGTTGCCCTCATTGCCGCGAACGGTCGGATTACGACGTTCGCTGGCTAAAGCGTACCAGGAAGCAACAGCCGCCCCGCGGAGCAAACGAGCAGGACCGACTCCGATTCCAAAAATCACGCGATTATCTGGTGAGAATCGACGACATGCTTGTCTGTAAGAACATGCGCTGCCGTAAACGATTCGAGATTCCCAGTTCCCAATCAGTCGTTTTTATCTGACTGAACACCTTTCTTCATCACCGTCGCCGGAAAATCACTTCAGTTGAATGAGTTTTATCGCCAGTGTTATTTCATTATGTCCATTTCTGTGTACTTTCAGCATGGCCCGAGCATTGCTCCCTGGCCTGTCCGGGACTGAAATATGATTGAAGCTGAACAATTTGCCGGCGCCACTAAAACAAACACCTCCTTTCTCACGCCCCTTGAGCGACTCCTGGCTCCATACGTGTTGCCGCGCGTCCCAAGCTGGTTGGAAACCTATCACCTGACGATGTTGACGCTCGTCTGGTCTTTGCTGATTCTGTTGTTTTCGTACCTGGCCGCGAGCGACATCCGTTGGTTGGGGTTGGTCTCGGTGATGATCTTTTTGCAATACGTCACAGATCACTACGACGGGAAGATTGGCAAATACCGCAACACGGGCTTGGTCAGGTGGGGATATTACATGGATCACCTGCTCGACTATTTCTTCCTCTGCTCGGTAATTGTTGGGTACTCCTTTATTCTGCCGGAGCGTTCACGGCTTCAGCTCATGATCATGCTCGCGATCTTCGCCGGATACGAGATGAGTACCTTCCTCGCATTCGCTGCTACCGATCGGTTGAAGATCAGTTACATCAAGTTTGGCCCGACGGAGTTTCGTCTGGCGCTGATCGTTATCAACGCATTGTTGATTAACTGGGGAACTCGGTACATGATTAGCGGTCTCAAGTACGTCAACATCGGGGGAGTTGTCGGCCTGGCGCTGTTGGTCTATCGAACTCACAGGCTTGTTTGGCAACTCGATATGTCTCAAAAGCATCTTCAGTAAAGTTCAACTGTTCTGGTAAATGCCATCCTTGCCCGTCAAGTTGTACCGTTTGCGAGCAAATTGCGGTTCGGCCTTCTCCATCCAAAGCCGACTCGCCACTTTAAAATGCAGGTATTTAAGCTTCCGCAAGCCAGGAACCGTTTATGGCCTTCGCTTTGCAGGTATCAATGCGACCGACGTTCAGAAGTAAAAAATTGGGAACTGCGTGGATGCGGCTAACGTTGATTACGATGACACGCAGAACAAAAGCTAATTGATATGTCACAGAAAAAACGAATTCGAATAATTAAGAAGGGCGAAAACAAACGACCGGCAGAGCCGGTCGCCAAGCCTAATACTGCGCGCGGAACAGCGCGCGATATGGTTCAAACCGTGACGAATTGGGTTAATGAGTTTCAGCAAAAGCGTCGCACGGAAACCAGCAACGCGTTGAGAATCCTTTCTGAGACCCCTCGCAGCAGCGAGGCCTAATCCTCATCCGGGCGCTCCTCGCCTCTCCTATTATTTTCGCAGACCTACTTACAGTAGAGTTGCATAGAGTCGCAACCGCAGACGACCTCGTCGCCGCGTGAGGCTGAAGCGGTAGGTTTGCGCAGCTCGGTCCTTCAGTGCCTGCTCCGTTGGCGCCTGAATCAAAATTGTGCTGGCAGCGTTCAGGCTGGATCGGCAGCATCCGCCGAAACCAGGTCGGCCTAAGATCGTTGACACTAGTTACGTGCGGGGCTAGCATCCAACAACAAATAGAACATCTGAGGCGACGAGATGGTCAGGAAAGGTTCTCAAACGAAGAACGGCAGAAACAAATCGCGGCGATTGATCTTCGAAAGCATACGTAAACCAGTTGCTCCTCCGGGACACCCGTTGACGCGGGCGAAACCCGATGAGATTGCTCGTCCTGCTGGCCGCAAGGCAAAACATAAGCATCGGCCGGAAGTGGCGTCAGACGACGAATGACAAACCCAGCTGATCCCATTGGCCGAGCTTTTATAAAAACTTCTTCAGAGTTCCTGGCAGACGACTATCTGCCAAAAATCGAGCGGTGTCTCGAGCAACTCGACGATGATCAAATCTGGTGGCGGCCAAACCAACAATCGAACAGTATCGGAAATCTCGTGTTGCATTTGTGCGGTAACGCGCGGCAATGGATCGTCTCCACACTGGGTGGTCATGGTTATCAGCGCAACCGTGATGCGGAGTTCGCCCAGAGAGATATCATTGATCAACAGGAACTGATGTTATTAGTGCGGCAAACGGTTAGAGATGTTTGCAACGTGCTCGAGAGCTTTAATCCGGAGTCGTTGTTTGACAGGCATTTGATTCAGGGATCGGAAGTTGATGCGCTGTATGCGATTTTTCACGTAGTTGAACACTTCTCGATGCACACCGGTCAGATACTTCTGATTACAAAAATGCTTACTGACAAAGATCTCCGGCTCTATAATTTCTCAACAGGCAAACCTGTACAAACGTGGCGCGAACCGACGGCTGAGTAAAACGTGTTGAAGCGATAATCAATTACAGATTAATATCTGACAGACAGCTATTCTTTCTTAATCTCCTGGAGGCCCAACTCAACAATGACCTACGTCGTAGCCGAACCGTGCGTCAACTGCCGTTACACCGACTGCGCTTTAGTTTGCCCTGTTGAAGCGTTTCATTTGGACGACGACATGCTGGTGATCAATCCGGAAACCTGTATTGATTGCGATGCCTGCGTTCCTGAGTGTCCGGTTGAAGCGATTTTCCCGGAAAATACTGTTCCCCCTGAGTGGGCGAACTTTACGGCCATCAACGCGGACCGCGCCCACAGCGGCCTGCCGACAATTATGGCCCGACTCGATTCGCTGTGCGAATAGTTGAATGAAAAAAAGTACTATGCGGCTGCTGGGCGGTTTGGCTTTGGCGACTGGCGCATTCGGCGCGGCGGGGGCTTATATCAAGAGAAAAAATTTTCGTGGAAGAGGAAAAGTCTCGCGCAAGACTGGCGATGTTTGGGCAAGGCCCGGAATGCTGGTTACTTTTCGGGCCGAGCTAATGCCGGGTCGCGACCGTGAAGAGAGAACCTTTCGTGTCAAAGAATTATTGATAAACGGTCGGGTCACTCTACGCGACTTTTCGGGTGAACATACGGCCGGAGAGTTTGACGCTTCGCGCTAACCTCATGAGTCACCACTGGTAAATCTTGCCAGGTTCCATCACTCCTAATTTAGGAATACCGAGATCCTTAAGTTGTTCGATAATCTTGTCGCGGTACGACGGCTTCAGATGTACGGCCAGAATATCCATGCCATTGTGATTCAGTTTCCCCAATTCCGTTCCCAGCGAGGCTGGTGTGAAATGACGCGAGACTTCCGCAAGTTGATTCATCTCGTTGGGAAAAGACGCTTCAATTAGCAGTGCGTCTAGCTGCGGAACCTGATTAACCACTTTCCAGAAATCTTCGGTCTCGGCGGTATCAGAACTTAATGCGATACTTGCATTCGCGTCGGAGACTACAAGACCAACCGTTGGTACAATGTGATTTACCGGCACCGCTACTACTGACAGATGGGCCACCCGGAACGTGCTGCACAGGGGCATCGGCACATATTCCATTACTGGTCCAAAATCATTCTTCAAGCCTGAAAACCGAGGATACACATTCCAGTTAAATACATCTCGCTCGAGAAGGCCAATAACCTCCGGTGTGGCGTACACTCGTATTGGCTGTTGCAGGGTTGGATAAAGATCGTCGATAAAGATCGGGAGGCTTGCTATATGGTCCATGTGAGGATGGGTAATGATAATGTCGCGCACTTTAGTTCGCTGGTCGGGGGTCAACGCGATAGCGATGCTGCCGGCATCTACAGCGACACAATCGTCGATTAAGAAGCAGGTCAGACGCTGCTCAAGTGTCGCGCGTCCCTGGCCATCAAAGGTGCTGGGTAGTAATTGAATTCTCACTAGGCTCAGCTCTGGCGAAAAGCCGTTGCGCGTTCGCAGCGTAGTATAAGACAGAATGAGAAAACCGGTCGAGTTGTATTAATGAAGAAGATGGCTACTGAGGGCGTACCTCTTGCATCAGAACTCGCAATGCTTCGAGGTAGGCGGCCTCCATATCTCGGGGGTTGTTTTCCCGCGAGAGTGCCCCACGAGAAACGCGGCTACGATGAAATGCGAGTTCGCTCGCAAGTTGATTGAACCGCATGCGGCTGCGCCAGCCCTTGACCCCACCGCGCGAAAGGGCATTGAAAGATGAACCCATTCTGCCTCTGATAGTAGCGAGCTGATCGTATTCTTCACGAGTGAGGAGCCCACCCTGGAGGTCAGCCAGGAGAAACTGTCGGACCACCTGCCCTTCGCGTCGAAGACCGAGAAAGATTACAACGAGCAGGATCAAGAATGCGGGTATCATAACGAGGATGTATGTGATCAAAAATCCGGCGCCCCCAAAAATTGCTGCAGAACCATTCCAGACGCTGTGCATGAAAATCGCCATGGCGAGGCCGATCAAAGGTGTTACTAGTTTGACTGCCAGATTACTGGTCTGACGCGCGAGACCAAGTCCTATGCCGGTCATGCTTGTGAATAGTGGGTGTGAAAACGGCGCCATGGCGCCTCTAATGAAGAACAGTACGCCTAAGCCTCCACCGCCGCCTTGAAGTGCCGCTTTACCGTAGTACTGGATGTTTTCCGTCATTGCGAATCCAAGGGCCACGAGCGATGCGTAGACAATGCCATCCACAATTCCGTCGAATTCGTCCTTCTTCCAGAAGAAAAAGACGAACAGAATGATTGCTTTTGCGCTCTCTTCAACTATCGGCGCAGAGATAACGGCGGCGAAAGTCTCACCTGCGTTAAGATCATTCGTAATTGCGCTGACGATAACGCCCGTTGTTGTATTCAGTAGAAAAGCAAAGAACGGCGCCACCAATGCACCCCAGAAGAACGCGGTTGCGAGCATCCACACCGGCTCCGACTCGTACCTGTCGATCCACAGAACGAGTACCACGTAAACGGGTACCGGCAGTGTCGCAGTGATCATACCAACCAACAAAGCCACTGGTCCGGTTTCAATGCCGATGACGAGCAAGACTAGAAGTCCCAGCAACAAGGCGACGAGTGCGGCAATGCACGCAAGGGCAATGCGAATCATGCTGGTTTGCGGCGTCGGCTTGATAATGATTGTGGGCGCCTGATTGGCACGTGGATATGGATTTGGCGTCATTCAGTTCTGGTACATTTAATGTTAAGGTCGGGTGAACTGCCGCAGTATATTCGAAGCCAGCCTGCACGGCGAATTATTTATTTTCGAAGACGGCGGATTATCGAGCACAAGTTTGAGCGCGACCGCCATCAATGGAGTAGGTCGCGCCCGTAATCCACGAAGCTTCCTCTGAGGCAAGAAACGCAACCAGCGACGCGATTTCTTCTGGTTTGCCCACGCGACCCAGCGGGTGTGTTTCTTTGGAGCGTTCCAAAAAGGCCGCGTAATCTGATTCGTCCATGCCGCCTCGTTTGTGAATCTCGGTCACTACTACGCCCGGGTTTACCGCATTTACTCGCACTCCCTTTGCCGCCAATTCCAACGCTGCACATCGAGTCAATTGGTCCACTGCTGCTTTGGAAACGCAGTATGCGAGAACACCGGGAAAGGATCGTAATCCAGTGACACTTGAGACGTTCACGATATTGCCTCGACGTTCGATGATGCTTGGCAGAGCTTGTTGCATCAGCTGGAAAACTGCCGTCAAATTCACGTTGAGCATATCGTCCCAAGCTTTCGCCGTTGTGTTTTCGATTGTTCCATTACTGATGTGACCGGCTGCATTTACGAGGATATCGATACTACCTAAATGTGCGATGGTCTTTGCAACGATACGTTCGGCGGCGTCGGGCTCTGTCAATTCTGCTTGAATGGCAATCGCCTTGGTCTCGCTCGGGGTTAATTCGTTTACGACTTGATTGAGCGCCTGACTATTGCGGCCAACGCACGCAACGGCAGCGCCCCCGGCCGCGAACGTTCGCGCGCAGGCGCGACCAATGCCCGACGTTGCACCGGTTACGATCGCGATCTTGCCAGCAAACCTATTCTCAATCATCTGTTCTTCCTTAAAGTGAGATCATTGTTGTCGATGGGCCTGCTTCGCATTAAGCTCGCGTAGCCTCAGCCAGCCCATATTGACATCGCAATCGGAAAAAGCCGACTATTATTACCCTGAGAGCATTGCGAGGTCACCCCCGCAGCGGCGCGTTTGCGAGAATCCCGCTAAATAAAGAACGGTTGGGATCAGAACACCAGGGGCTGCAGTTGGGAAACAATTCAGCGGATCAACTCTTTACGAGAGGCGCCCGGACACATTCGTCTTCATCGGATGAAGCACGAATGAAGTTGTCGCGAGCGCGTATGCCGTCGAGTGCGGGATACATGACGGCTGCGATCATCACTGCGATTGCCTTGTTCGTTGTGCTTTGGTGGATGCTCGTTAGCGGCGGCGACGAAGCACCGTGGCTGCCGGCAGGATTGGCTGCCAGCGTAGTCTTTCTGGTGGCATTTTCCGCGCGTGAAGTGGTGATGCGGCGTGCCTGGACCAAATATTTGCTGGAATACGGCATTCAAGCCGAAACACGCGGTCGTGGCAATAAAGGTGGACAGAAAAAGTCCTACTCGGCGCTCCACTCAGCAGCCCTTCGTGCAATCCAAAAACGATCATCTCTAGCAGATTCAACCAATTCAACGCCAGAACTACATCTCGAAGTTGCGCAACTCTGTCATGATTATCTTGGCAGCACCGACGAAGCTCTCACTTCAGCCGGCTACCGCGGAGATAAAGGTATTGCGTTGCGTGCGGGGCAAGAGCGAGTTCGCAGCCTGCATAAACATCATCTGCTGACCTGGGCGCGAGATTATTCACGGTTCCTGACACGGGAAGCACAACAGCGGGCGCGTACTTTCGATAAGATAGAAACTGCAAATAGAGCACTTGAGTGTATCGACTCGGCTTTGAAACTGTATCCCAGTGAGATTGAGCTCAATGAATCGCGTACTGCTATTCGTGAGTTCATCGCGTCGGTAAAGGTGGCCCACTGGGTGGAGTTGGCCGAGCGCTCAGCTTTCAAAGGACACTATCGCCGGGCAATCGATCGCTACAAAGATGCGCTGTTTTACTTGAATCAAGATGACGTGAAGCCCGTGGTTCGAATGGCGGGCGTCGAAAAGATCTGCGGCGAAATCGAAAAATTGAGAAGTAAACTAAAAACCGCGGGAAGCAGGCCTGTGGTGGAATCGTCGCGTGGACCGAAAAGCGAAGCAGAATAGTTAATATGATCTCGCAACGATGTCCAAAGTGCCGCAGCTCGCGGATTCGAATGGGATACTACAGGACGCCGGTTTTGCTTCGTCTGGTTGGCATCTATAACCTTTTGTGCGATCATTGCAACTCACTTTTCACGGGTTTTGCCGTTCCTGGCACTGTGAAGACACGTCGACGAAAGACGAAAGAAGGCCGCAAGAATTCGGGAAGAGTCGGCGACGCCCCGGTCGATTTCGGTTAACAACAAATGGATCAATCTAAGCAATTTCCTCCCTGGTGGTGAGGTCAGAGGTTAATCATGAAAATCAAGATTCTGTTGCTGATTCTAGTGAACCTTGCTTTTGTGAATGGGCGCGCCCAGGATCCGCAACCCCAGGGTACTGAAACGGGGAACCCGTCACCTTTAAACCAATCTGCAGGAATGGACACGCAGGGACTTAAAAAATACCTGCTCGGTCCAGGGGACGTGGTTGACATCAGAGTCTTTGGGCAACCAGACCTTTCGAGTACCGCTCAAATTGACAGCGACGGAAACATAAGCTCATTACCATTCATTGAAAAACCAATTCCTGCGAAATGTCGCACGGAGTTAGAAGTACAAAAAGATGTTGCAACAGCATATGCGCGGCTGATTAAAAATCCGCAAGTTAGTGTTCGTGTTACCGAACGCAATAGCCGACAACCGGCCACAGTATTCGGTGCGGTCCGACAACCAACGCGGGTAGAAATGAAGCGAAAAGTTCGCCTGAACGAATTAATGGCCGTGTCCGGCGGGTTTACAGAACGCGCTTCCGGGACAATCCAGATATTGCATACTGAGCCCCTGATGTGTCCGGAACCTGGTGAAGAGGCTGAAGCGGGGCCAATCGATGGAACACGAATTCCGCTACAGATCGTAAAGATTTCTGAATTGCGCGCAGGAAAGAACGGAGCCAATCCAATTATACGGCCAGGTGATTACGTTTTAGTGACTGAAGCTGAACCGATTTATGTAACGGGAAGCGTGGTTTCTCCAACAGGTGTTTACCTTCGCGAGAAGCTCACGCTCAGTTTAGCCTTAGCGATGGTTGGTGGCGTCCGGAAAGAGGCGCGCACATCTGATATCAGGATCTATCGGCAAAAACCCGGCTCTGCGGAACAGGAAATAATCCATGTCGATTATGCAGCGATCAAAAAGAACCAAAAGCCGGATGTCTTTCTTCAACCTTACGATGTGGTTGAAGTGCCGGAAGCAAATGCATTTGGACCATCTAGAATTGGCAGCACGTTGCTGAGCGCCCTTACCGGTGGCATCTCGAGTGCTGCGACATCGACCGGCACATTTCTTCCGAGCCGAATCATCTACTGACATTTTTGGGAATGAATTGAACACTGATGACTAAACGAAAATCGATCGCTGACGACCGCAGACGACGAAAAATGATCACAGCCATCTGGATGTTGGCCGTATCGGTCGGTGTAATCCTGCTGATCTACTGGGAACTAACCGCTATTCTGTATATCCTCGCAACCTTAAGCGTTACGGCCTTACTCATCGTCGTAGCTATGTCGGATCTGGCCCATCAAAATATTACGGGCCAACTTTCACCTGTTGACGAGGCTGCTGCTAGTGCAAGCGAAGCCTCTTCTAATCTAAAAAGCACTACGGTGCGTTAAGCCATATCAACAATTGTTTTTAGTCTCACCAAAATACTTTTTACGCAACAGTCTCTTACAAAATCTTCAGCTCCTCATGCCGTTTTTTTTTGATCTGAAAACAGATGAGTAGGTTGAAAGTTTAAGTCGACTATTGCATAATTCCGGGGCGTTCACCTCCCCGGTGGACGAAGTGGTCGCGTGGGGTGAGGACACGTGGCCTTAGGGTGGGGGCTGTGGGAGGCTCCCGCCCGCTTTTGTCTTTGATAGCATTAGGACCATTTGGCAGTTGACGCAAAACTTTATCCGCGCAAGAATCCTCTGAAGCACGTTTGGATCAAAAGCCAGTTCACAACTGGCTTTCTTAGTTGGCTATAAGATGGCTCTTTTCCAGAGATCACGACGCAAGTTCAAGCTCTGGCTTTACAGGGGCGGAAGAGAATCTGATTCGGTAAACGATCAGACCACGGGCCACAAACAACACGCCTGGTGGCAGGTGATGTGTCTGACGGGTGTTGATTACTTCTCAACATTAGGATATCAGCCGGGTATCGCCTTTCTCGCCGCTGGCGCGCTTTCTCCCGTTGCAACCCTGATATTGGTTCTTCTCACGCTCTTTGGAGCACTTCCAATCTACAGTCATGTCGCCGCGGAAAGTCCACACGGCGAGGGCTCAATCGCAATGCTGGAGCGATTGTTGTCTCGCTGGAAAGGAAAACTGTTCGTTCTGGTGTTACTTGGATTCGTCGCCACTGACTTCATCATCACGATAACTCTTTCGGCTGCTGACGCGACTGCACACGTCATCGAAAATCCATTCACCCCGGCTTTTCTCAAGCACGAAATTGGAGTGACGCTAGCGCTCATCGCAATCCTTGGCGCCATCTTTCTTAGAGGGTTTAAAGAGGCGATTGGCATCGCAGTATTACTGGTTATTGTGTACCTCACGCTGAATGCAATCGTTATTTCATTCGGTCTCTATGAGTTGTTTTCACATCCTTTCCATTTTCCGCAATGGAAACAGGCAATGTTGCAACACCCGAACGTGCATGGGAATGCCTGGTTGGTAGTTGGCATATCTCTCATTTTGTTTCCGAAGTTAGCTCTGGGACTGTCTGGCTTCGAAACTGGCGTGGCAGTAATGCCGCTGGTTCGGGGCGATCAGAATCTCAGAGCTGAGGATTGGGAAAGTATTCATTCCACGCGCGCCGGTAGTCCCGCCAAACCCGGAGTTCAAGCACTGCTCGAAGGTCGCATTCACAACACTCGAAAGCTTTTGCGAACAGCTGCGCTGATCATGAGTGTGATGCTGATTACGAGCAGCATCGTTACTGCCACTTTAATTCCCGCTGCCGAGTTCGCCGAAGGCGGTCAGGCCAGTGGGCGCGCTATTAGCTACCTGGCGCACGGATTTTTCGGCGACATTTTTGGCACTGCCTACGACCTTAGCACCATTTTGATTTTGTGGTTCGCAGGAGCTTCGGCGATGGCGGGATTGCTAAACATTGTGCCGCGTTATCTGCCTCGTTACGGCATGGCTCCCGAATGGGCCAGAGCGACAAGACCGCTTGTGCTCGTGTATGTCGGCATCGCTTTCGCGGTCACTCTCATTTTCCGAGCTAATGTCGATGCACAGGGTGGAGCGTATGCAACGGGTGTTCTCGTGTTGATGACGTCCGCGGCTATTGCCGTGACATTAGCTGCATCGAAGAAGGGAAAAAACTGGCGAGTGTTCCTTCTGATCGCAATTGTATTTGGGTACACAACAATTCAGAACATTCGCGAACGGCCAGAAGGAATCAAGATCGCATCGTTTTTTATTGCGGCAATCATTATTACATCTTTGGTTTCGCGCGTCTGGCGCACGACCGAATTACGCGTTGATAAAGTCGAGTTGAACGATCTCGCGCGTGATTTCATTCGAGAGGCGAGCCGCGGTACGATCAGAATAATTACAAATCGTAAAGATCAGGGAGACGCCGTAGAGTACGAAAACAAAGAGAGTGAAAAGCGCGCTGATAATCACATTCCACCTGGGGAGCCAATTCTTTTCTTCGAAGTAACTCCCGGCGACGCATCTGAATTCTCTGGAACACTCCAGATACGTGGTGAGCGCGTTGATGGTTTTCGCATTTTGAGAACGGAATCACCGGCTGTCCCAAACGCGATCGCAGCGTTCCTTCTATTTCTCCGCGATGAAACCGGTAAGCTGCCACACGTCTACTTTGGTTGGAGCGAAGGAAACCCGGTTTCGTACCTACTTCGTTACATAGCGTTTGGTGAAGGCGACACGGCGCCAGTCACTCATGAAGTACTGCGACAGGCAGAAAAAGATCCTGGTCGCCGGCCCATCGTTCACGTGGGCGGCTAGGTTAGCGACAGATTGCTTAAGCTGCCGCGCGGTAGTACCATCAGCGGCGTTGACATTTTGTCTGCCGAAGTAATCGACCTCTAGACCGATTACGCGGGGGAACCGACGCTTCTTTAATGAAGCAGGGGCGAAGCTCAATAGCGCGCACGCGTGCTTTGCTGCAGGACACTTCCAGTCCGAGCCCGTCAGCTAACCTCGTAGGCTATCGGAAGGGCAATGCTGCGATCTAAAAGACGCGGAGCTCGTTGCTCCGCGTTTTTTTTGTCGCATGCTCAATCAGTCTGAGGTGAGGAATGGTTGCGTCGCTGAAGCGTTTCCTCGTAGGCACACCAAAGAAGACCGAAGAAGCAATACACGAGAGACTTTCAAAAAAAACCGCACTCGCGGTATTTTCCTCGGACGCACTGTCATCAACAGCATATGCTTCCGAGGAAATCCTGCTCGTTCTCTCAGTCGCAGTGGTGTATGGACAGGCAAACGCATATCACTACGTTGTGGCTATCTCTATCGGAATTGCAATTGTATTAGGCATTGTCGCGACGAGTTATCGGCAAACGATTTATGCGTATCCTTCTGGCGGTGGCGCCTACATTGTCGCCAAAGACAACCTGGGTGTGAATCCAGGTTTAATCGCCGCGGCGGCGTTACTGGTTGATTACATACTTACTGTATCGGTCTCGATATCGGCAGGTGTTGCTGCAATAACCTCTGCGGCTCAGAACACGCAATTCGCGTGGGTGATAAATCATAAGGTTTTGCTCTGTCTGGTCTTGATTGCCTTTATCGCCATCGCTAACCTTCGAGGAGTTAGAGAATCAGGCGCGCTGTTTGCTGGTCCTACTTACGCCTTTCTCTTTTGCTTCTTGTTTATGATCGGCTACGGTCTCATCTACTACTACACGCATCCTGGTACAACTGCACCGATGGATCCGGAACATCTCAAAATGGCGGAAGGGTATCATCCTCAGGTACTCAGTTGGTTCTTGTTGCTTGGCGCCTTTTCCAATGGGTGCGTTGCGCTAACTGGAACGGAAGCAATCTCGAATGGAATTCCCGCATTCACACGTCCGGAGGCGCGAAATGCTGCGATCACGCTGACAGGGATGGCTATCCTGCTGACCATCATGTTCATCGGCGCCAGCGCACTTGCATACCTGTTCAATGTTCAGCCTCACGAGAATGAAACCGTTATCTCACAATTCGCGCGATTAATTTTTCATGGGCGTCTCGCCTGGTTTTATTACCTGCTGCAAGCGACGACCGCGATGATTTTGGTTCTCGCAGCGAACACATCCTTTGCTGACTTTCCGCGTCTGGCCAGTCTCCTTGCTCGAGATCGATTCTTGCCGCGCCAATTCGCAAGCCGCGGAGATCGACTTGTCTTTTCGAACGGAATCATCATCCTTGCCGCTTTCTCCGGAATACTCGTGGCTTTATTCGGCGGCGATACCAGCCGCTTGATCCCGCTATACGCGGTTGGTGTGTTTCTTTCTTTTACCCTTTCGCAGGCGGGGATGGTCAGACACTGGTTGAAAGAAGGAAAGGCTCTCGCCCCTCGCCGAACAGGCGACCGGCCGATGCTAAACGGTAATTCCCCTTCTGTGGAAACAGTTGAAGGTGAGATGCTCGATGAGCTTCACGTGAGCGTCACACCTGAGGCGATCGCCGGACGTAACCCGATTGACCTGGAAACAACACGCAAGGAGGCGTCACACTGGAAAACATCGATCATTATCAACGGCGTTGGTGCGATTGCGACTTCAATTGTCTTAATCGTGCTAATCCTCACGAAGTTTGTGCATGGTGCATGGATCGTACTCGTGTTGATACCGCTGCTTGTTACCGCGTTCCGGGCAGTAGCGCGACACTATGGAGAAGTCGCGCGTCAGCTCACGACTGAAGGCCTGGAAAAGCTCAGGCCTATAAAGCATGAAGTAATCGTACCGATATCAGGAATTCACAGGGGCGTAATACGCGCGCTTGAGTATGCAAAATCGATTGCCCCGGATCACGTTCGCGCCGTATATGTAGACTTGGATGAAGAAGCGACGAGAAAGCTACGTGAGAAATGGAATCAGTGGGGTGGGGGAGTTGAGCTAATTGTACTGTCCTCGCCGTACCGTTCACTTGTGCGACCACTTACGCGATATATTGATCGCGTTCGGCGACAGCACGACAATGATATGCTGACAGTTGTGCTACCAGAGTTTGTCACTGCGCGTTGGTGGCAACAGTTGCTTCACAATCAGAGTTCCTTACTGCTGAAAGGGTCACTGCTATTCCGTAAAGGGGTAATAGTGACAAGTGTTCCTTATCACCTCGAGAAATAGTTGTGCTTCACGCTGTTAGGCTAAAGCGGATTCTGATTCTGCTGCACCGCCGGCGAGGAAACAAGTTCGACAGTAAACTGGACGACCTTGGGAGGGATAGAAAGGAACCGTCGTTTGTTGTCCGCATTGCGCGCACTGCACAGAGACTTCAATGCGTTGTCTGACCCCGGAACTTTGAGCGGCGGCGATTGCGGCAAGCCGTTCGTTTTTTGCTTGCTTACAAGGCTTGCAGCGCTTTGGCTCATTCTTTAATCCCTTGTCGTGAAAAAAAACCTGTTCACCCGCAGTCCAAATAAAATCCTCTCCACAATCAACGCATTTGATTGCGCGATCCTGGTATTGACTCTCCGGGTTGACTTCTAATTCTTGGGTTGCTGCTTCGATCTGTGCCATGGTTTCTCCCTGGGTCGTCAGCGTGGTTAGTGTGGGCAGGCTAACCAGAAAAGTGCTCTTAAGACAGAAGCGAGTGCGTTATGACCCGGAGACAAGTACGCAGCGGAGCGTTGTTGGCTGGGGTCGCGAGCAAAGTATAACTATGGCAAAATTGTGTCAAGCTTAAAACGGTTTGATTTTTGTGCAATTCGCCTGGAACGGAGTTGAAAGAAGTCGTGAAAATTCTCGTCATCGGCTCGGGCGGCCGAGAGCACGCCATAACATGGGCGTTGCAGAAGGTACCCCACACAGATATCTACTGCGCGCCCGGCAATGCGGGAATGGCAGAAATTGCAATAACCGTCCCAATCTCGGTAAATGACGGCAATGCTCTCGCCCGATTTGCGCGAGAGGAAATGATCGATCTGACCTTCGTCGGTCCGGAGGCGCCTTTAGTTGCAGGACTTGTTAACCAATTTCATGCAGAGGGATTAAGGATCGTCGGGCCAACTGCAGAGGCCGCACGATTGGAGGGGAGCAAGGCCTTCGCAAAAGACTTCATGGCAAGGCACCTGATTCCGACTGCCCGATATCGAATAGCGGCATCGGCGGCCGAGGCTGAAGAATTCTTAAAGGGCGGGCAATTCGGTAACGTTGATTCTCCAGTTATCATCAAGGCAGACGGTTTGGCCGCTGGCAAGGGAGTGGTTGTTGCAAGTAATCACGACGAGGCGTTCAAAGCAATTGAAGACCTGATGATTAATTATGTCGTGGGGAAAGGTGCAGCAGACAAGTTAGTTATTGAGGAAAGACTATTTGGCGAGGAAATTTCTCTTCTGCTCTTCAGCGATGGACGCGATTACGCGCTGATGCCCGCGGCGCGCGACCACAAAAGGCTTAGCGACGCCGACAAAGGGCCCAATACAGGGGGAATGGGAACGATCACGGACGCCCGGCTGATTGAGCCGCTTGTTCTCGATCGAATAGTGAAGGAGGTTGTAGAACCAACGCTAGACGGGGCAGCCCGAGACGGGTTTGCCTTTCGCGGAATACTCTTTATAGGTCTGATGATGACGGCTGACGGGCCGAAAGTTCTCGAGTACAATGTGCGTTTCGGCGACCCGGAAACTCAAGCCATCCTCGTTAGATTAAAGACTAACCTACAGGGTATTTTTGAAGCCATCGAAAGAGGTTCTCTCGCGAGACTGCGACTGGAATGGACGCCCGGCGCGTCGGCTTGTGTGGTTGCCGCTAACCGTGGTTATCCCGGCAAGATCCAGGCTGGCGCCGTAATTCAGGGCCTGGACAGAGTTGATACAGACAAAGTTCACGTGTTTCACGCTGGAACCTCCAGGCGGGATGATGGTGCAACTATAGCGACTGGTGGTCGGGTGCTGGCGCCCACGGCTGCCGGCGCCGACTTAGGGCAGGCTCTGCAATACTGCTACGACAGCCTCATGAAAATTCATTGGGACGGGATGCATTATCGCAGCGACATCGGACTCTCGCTGCTGGAGAGCTAAAGACGGCATGCTTCTGGAAGGCTGTCGGTAGTGCTGCTATACTCCAAAGTCTGTTAAGCGTGAGTTGAAACCGCCTGAGCATATACGTCGTACATTACTACTTAGCGCGTCGACGAAAGGCATGGTTATATTTCAACGGAGCGCGACACCAGACGATCGAGATTTCCAATCTCAATGGCGGAGGCTGGTCTGAACAATGGGACTTTGGAGTAGGGTTAAGCGGTCAATGCGCGCACTTTTTGGCGGGATCATCGAGAAGACGGAAGACCCCGAACTCATCCTTCAGCAGACCATTCGGGACATGCGGGACCGCGTTCCTGAGTTGAACAACTCCGTGGCGCAGGTAATGGCCACAGAAAAGCTGCTATCGAAGAACAGGGAACGTCTCGAATCTCAAATGATAGATCTTGATTCGAAAATAAGAGCTTCGGTCAAGATGGGCCGGGATGACATCGCCACCGCATATATCGGTCAAAGACAGCAGGCGCAAGTCGATCTGCAAAAAACGATACAGCAATTTGAGCACGCAAATCTGGCGTCGAAGCAGGCACTAAAAGCACGCGATAATTACGTGTTGCAGATGCAGCGCCGAACGGCCGAGGCAATGCAGTTGATAAACCAGTCGAAACAGGCGAAATTGCAAGAGCAACTAGCTCAGACGATGGAGTCGTTTCAAATCGGCGATGACGCTTCGACCTTCAACGAAATGCGTGACAAGATCGACCGCCGAGCGGCTGCGGCAGAAGCGAAGATGCAACTTGGTGCGGCTTCAGTCGATACACAAATGCAGGACATCGAGCGAGAAGCGATGGATATGCAACTGCAGGATCAGCTTCTTGCGTATAAGCGAGAGATGGGATTGTTGGGCCCTGCTACTACGGCGAGTACGCCGCAGGCTTTGCCCGCAGAAGGTGAAACAACAACTAGCGGACCCGGCAGCAATGGCGGCGCGACACAGTGAGCATTTGAAGTCTTGTGGAAGTTATGGCGGAGTTACCCAAAATCGATCTCAGGTATCTTAAAGAGGCTTTTAAGGAACCAATAAACTTTTGGGGAATGGCCGGATTCGCGGTTGCTGCTGCTTACGTTCAGGATGTTACTCCGCTGGTGGCCGCGCTTGCCACCGAAACTTTGTATTTGGCTACCGTGCCTGCAAGTTCAATCTATCGCCGCTTAGTTGACCGTCGTGAAAAGCAACGGCTCCTGAAACTGCGCGAACAGCAGCGCGAGGCGCAGATCAAGCTGTTCGATCCGCGCGAGCGTGAAGCAGTTGAATACCTGCGTTGGATGAAGAACCAGATATATTCCAACTACAAGAAATTCACAGGCACAAAACAGGTGCCCCATAATATTCAAAGCCTGGACCAGCGATGGGAAGATTTCGTTGATTTACTCGATGTTTATCGTCGCCGCAAACATCACCTACGGTCCATAAATCGACAGGCTGTACAGAACCAACTCGTGCAGGCAGAACGCTCCGTTGCGGCCTCAATAGACGATCGGGAGAAACGCATTCAGCAGGCAAACGTCGAGATTTTAAAACGAAGAGTCGCTGCATTTAACGACATCGAACGTTCGGTGAAATTGGTTGAAGGTCAGCTGCAATCAATTGAAAACTTTTTCGGACTGGTAAACGATCAGGTCGTTACATTGCCCACACCGGAAAGAGTGTCTGCTTTAGACTTCGAGCAGTTGAGCGATTCTATCGCCATGACCAAGCAAATGCTGGAGGAAACTTCAGATACTTTTGCCGCGCTCGATAGCCACAATCGCGACATCGGGAACTACGAATTATTGCTTTCCAACAGTTCCCCAGCAAAATAACAGCCGCAGCGGCCGCCCACAGCCCAGCCGGCAAATACACTGTATTTAGCACCAAAAAAAAATGTAGCCACAATATATTGACTTGCTGCCGAGGTGGGTGTATATTCCGCTCCGCTTGAAACGAGGCAGCTGATTGGATAAATGGCCGAACCCCCCGGGCCCGTTTCCATCTAAAGATTTAGCCTCGACAGAGCCAACCGGACTATCCGCAATACAGTCTAAGACAAGGGCGCGTGAACATTGTGCGTCGAACTGTCTTTGAAACTCAGATTCGCGCATCCCACGCACGAGAAAGAAGGTAGAGAAAGTGAGCGCAGCTATCCCCAGGCAGGCCGCAAAAGTGAAATCATCCCCAACAGCGCCAACCAACACGAGAAGAACCCAGTTACTAGGGCTGAACGCCCGGCGTGTGATCAGCAAGCGTTATTCGCTGAAGGACGCCAAAGGACGGCCCATTGAGGAGTGGGGCGATATCGTGGCGAGGGTTGTTACGCACGTCTCGAAGGCGGAAAAAGATCCGCAAAAACGTGACCAGTTCTTCGCCGCTATGAGCGAAGTAATGTTGGCGCGCGAGTTCGTGCCAAACACGCCCTGTCTGGTGAACGCAGGAAAATCTAATGGCCAACTCGCTGCTTGCTTTGTGCTCGATGTGCCCGATTCCATCACCGGGATCATGGAACATGCGAAGGCGGCCGCTACCATTCACCAGACAGGCGGCGGCACAGGCATGACTTACGAATTTCTTCGACCTTCCGGCGCGATGGTTAGTTCGACACGGGGCGTTGCGTCAGGACCAGTATCGTTTATGAACATCGTCAACCAGGTGACCGATGTTGTTAAGCAGGGTGGCGTGAGGCGCGGTGCGAACATGGGAATGATGCGCGTCACACATCCCGACATTTTGCGGTTCATTCACGCTAAGAACGATCAACATTCGTTGACGAATTTCAATATCTCCGTAAATGTAACTGACAAGTTCCTGAAAGCTGTAGACAACAATGAATGGTTCCAACTCGAATTCACCGGAGAGCCCTGGACTGATTCGATTTATGATCCAGTACGCGATGGCGATTACGTCGTTTATCGGCGCGCTGATGGATCCTCAGTGACCTTCTGTGACCGACAGGCATTTGTAAACGAAGATCTGTCGAACTGTTCTATTGAAGAGCAACCGCGTCCGGGCATGGTTTTCGCACCGGATATTTGGAACCGTATCGTTGCCAGTGCACATAAGTATGCGGAACCCGGCATCGCGTTCATCGACGAAGTCAATCGCCACAATCACATGATGCAATCGATGGGTTTGATCTATTCGTGCAACCCATGCGGTGAACAGTTCCTGCACTTTTCGAACTCCTGCAATTTGGGCTCGATCGATCTGAATAAGTTTTACGATGCGACAAAGAGGATTGATTGGGAGCGTTTGCGAGAAGTAACCCACCTCTGTACGCGTTTTCTCGATAACGTCATCGATACATGTGCCTGGCCCTTACCTGAGATTAACGATGTGGTCCATCGCACACGTCCCGTTGGGCTTGGCATCATGGGCTTCGCTGATTTGTGCCTGAATTTGAAGATTACTTACGGATCACCTGCATCGATCGATCTAATGGATGAAGTGATGGGTTTTGTCAGACGCGAGGCCTGGTTGGAAAGTAATCGACTCGGGGCCGAGAAAGGGGTATTTCCCGAATTTGAACCCAACCGTGAAGCGTATACAGAATTTCTCTACGACCAGATTGGTATACCGAAAGACAGTTTACTGACCCCGCGGAATTATGAAGTGACCACGATTGCGCCAACCGGCACAATTTCACTGGTGGCTGAAACTTCATCCGGAATCGAACCAAATTTCTCCTGGGCATACGTTCGCAAGGACACGCTTGGCACTCGCACATATGTGCACACGCTCGCCGCACAGGCACTCGGCATCTCAGTTGATCAATGCGATCAAGAATCTATCGATGCGGCTGCAGCTTACGTTGTCGAGCACGAAAAGGAGTTGCAGGCACACTTCATCTCCGCGATGAACATAAGCGCTGAGCAGCACGTTCATGTGCTCGCGGCTGCTCAGCGCAACGTGGACAACAGCGTATCGAAGACTTGCAATGGAGCTGTCGACGATACCGTCGAATCAGTCGATCGGTTGTACCGGCTGGGACGGCAATTAGGTTGCAAGGCGGTTAGCTACTATCGCGACGGGTCGCGGGAAAATCAAGTGCTGACCTCCATGAAAGCGGAAGAACCAAAGGGTGAAATTGCCTGTAATCCCGAAGCGATCGTGGCAACGATCGACGAATCAGTGAGTTTGGCTGAGGCGGCGGCTGTTGATGATGCATCTGCTCGGCAGGACGCAATCGCGCGGGAACATGGTCAGGCCGCAATTGCCCCACCCAGTCAAACAGCGATTCGTATTGAGCGTCCGCGCGAGCTAAAAGGCGCAACCTGGCAAATTCCTTTTGACGGTCAGAATCTTTACGTTACGGTCAATCACGACGGTCAATTGATCCAGGAGGTATTTGCGACTGGCCCAATCAGTGGTGGTGTGGGCTTGTTAGCTTCGAAGATGCTTCGTGGTGGGTTCGATGCTGCAGAAGTTGCTTACAGTTTGAACAAGGTAACGGGCACACACGCAGTTTGGTTCAACGAGCGGTTGTTAACATCCCCTGAACAGGCTGTGGCCGAATGCATCATGATCACGAACCGGCGTCTGACAGGCAATCCAGACTCTGCGCGAGCGGTCGGCAAGCAGCACGAGCAGCAGGGAACCAGTAGTGCGAAAGTTACCGGCGCTATCATGTCGAACATGACCGGCATCTGTCCCGAGTGTCATGGGCAGTTAGAGCATGCTAGCGGCTGCGACTTCTGCCGAGACTGCGGTTACAGCAAGTGTAAATGAAAGCGACACTGTTTGTTTTCAAGAATGACCGTGACTCTGGTTGCGGTCATTTTTGTTGGTATCTCAAGGTAGATCAGCTGCAATGACTCACAAACTAATCGAGGGCGCGCTGCTCGTCGGCGTGAGCAGCGCCCGCGCGTCAAATATTTGTGCCGGCCAGTTACATATTTCCCGATCCCGATCGAATAGTTATGGTTTGGGAGAATGCCAGCGTCCTGGGTTTTCCGCATAACACCTCTTCCGCGCGGATTTTTTGATTGCTATGAATAAATTTCGGGGCGAATCAATCTGAAATATGTCCGTACGCTGTGCTCTCGAAAGAGTACATAAATAAGAGTCGAGCTAAGTTTGTTCAGTCAGGCCGTCAGGCACGCTGCTTGCTCATACAAATTTTCAATCGCAGAAACGGAGGACAAAAATGAGCGGCAGGATCTGTGTTCAGCACGTCAAAAAAATACTTGCCTTACTGTTAATTGCACTAACGCTGTCACTTTCTTTGGCTCCTGTGGCGTCTGCTCAAACGAGGCATCGACGTCATCGTAGCTTTTGGCACAAACATCGAGATAAATTAACCGTGGCAGGAACTGGCGTAGGCGGTGCGGCAATCGGCGGTTTGGCCGGCGGTAAGAAAGGCGCAGCCATCGGAACGCTCGTAGGAGCTGGAACTGGTGCTCTTTATACGTACAAGATAAGGAAACGTCACCGCCACAGAAGATACTAGTCTTACTAACCTGAATGATATTCGAACCGCAGTTGGTCAGGAATTTCCCTGATCAACTGCGGCTCGTTTGTTTTAATCGAGGCAAAAACCCGCCAATTCCCGCTTTCTTCGGGCGCGGCGGCCCTTCGCTCTCAGGGCCAACCCGGGGAGGACGGCCGCGCTCCTTACCATTTCAGCTAATCACCTCAAGAATTTCTCAAGAATTTCTCAAGGCTCATTAATAAAGTGTAGGTCTCGTTCTCCAGCACCAACTGAGTTGGAGTGCAAGTCGGCAAAATCCAATCGCTCGTAGAAGGAGTCGCCACAAATGAACCCGCGAAAAAAGAGAGATCACATGAATTCCACGAAAGACCGGAATATTTCGATATACGTGAGATTTGTTTCTCACCCTGCGCTGAATTCCTATGGAGTTTTAGCGCTGTCGCTCTCAATTTTTGCACTTGTAATGTTGGCGGTGGTTACACAGCGCGTCGCCCATGCGTCAAACCCTGATGCCGGAACGCTCACAACGTCCTCAACTCAGGTTGAGTGGCAGGGAAGCGCGACTGCTGGGGGTGCGATAGGTGACCCGGTGTTGGGACTTGTAAGCTCTGAAGATATGTGCATCGAAGGCACGAGCTGCGACACATACACTTTAACGATCAGCGGTGCTCCTGCGGATTGGGCCAATGCGAAGAAGCTGGTTCACGTACATCTGGGTTGGACCATTCCTACCCAGGATTTCGACCTTTATATCCATCGAGGAGACTTGAGCGGACCAGTTGTCGCCAGTTCGGGGAACGGTGCAACGAATGGAATTCTTACGAGTGAGGATGCCGACCTGGATCCGAGTAGTCCATCCATTGGCACGGGCACATTCGCTGTTCACGTTATCTATTACACAGCCACGGCAGCTGAGCAATATACTGGCACAGCATCGGTTGTGACTGCGCCGCCGCAGCCAACGCCAGGACCATCACCCACGCCGACTGTAGCTCCACCGGGAACACCAAGATTTCAGAATTATTTGGCTCCGTTTGGAGTTGGCGACGACGCCGGTGAACCGTCGATCGGAGTGAATTGGAAGAGCGAGAAGTCGTTTAATGGCGTTCCGAACGGTGGAACCGCAAACTACTTTGGCGGTTTTTTACCTTATATGCTTCGCGTCACATTCAACGATGCTTTAACACCGGCAAAGGCTACTTGGGAAAAAGCGCCCTTAACAGTGGCCACCGCGCCACGGCTGTTTGGCGATCCCATTCTGTTTACCGATTCACACACTGGTCGCACCTTTGTCTCACAGGAGCTCGGATTATCGCCCGGCGGCTCGACGATGGAATGGACCGATAACGATGGTCAGAGTTTCTCGCCCAGTGAAGGGTCAGGTGCGCCCTCGGGTGTCGACCATCAGACAGTCGGCGGCGGACCGTATGCGCAACCGCTCCCAACGGGAGTGAATCCGATTTATCCCAACGGTGTTTGGTATTGCTCTCAATCGATAGCTGACGCCGTATGTTCGTTGAGCCTGGATGGTGGAACAACGTTCGGACCCGCTGTGCCGATGTATTCACTGCTTGACTGCGGTGGCATTCATGGCCATATAAAAATTGGCCCAGACGGAACGGCTTATGTGCCGAACGTCAGCTGCGGCGATAACCAGGCGGTTGTCGTCTCCGAAAATAATGGCATTAGCTGGGCCATCAGAAAGATTCCGTCTTCAAGCGCTGCCGATCGTGATCCCGCAGTCGCCGTAGGAAGTGACAGCACGCTGTACTTTGCTTATCAGAACTCTGACGGGCATTCACATGTCGCAGTATCACGAGACAAGGGGCTCCACTGGACCAATGATACCGACATCGGTGCGCCACTTGCGATCAAAAATAGCGTTTTTCATGCAGCAGTCGCCGGCGATGGTGATCGAGCGGCAGTTGCCTTCTTCGGCACAACTCAGGGTGGCTCCGATTACAACACGCCGACCTTCGCTGGTGTCTGGTACCTGTATCTCGCCACCACCTACGATCGTGGACAAACCTGGTTTACGCAAAACGTCACGCCCAACGATCCAATTCAGCGTGGCGGAATCTGCAACGACGGTCCTTGCCGAAACCTTCTCGATTTCTTTGGTGCAGACGTTGATAAGGAAGGACGTATTCTGATCGGTTATGACGATGGTTGCGTAAGCCGAGCGTGCATTACGGGTCAGAAATCGTACGGACTTCCGGCAATCAACGACTATATCGCGAAAGCCGCGATTGCTCGCCAGATCAGTGGCAAGCGCATGTTTGCCATGTATGATCCGCCGGATGCGCCTGTACCAGATCCGCCGGCGCCTCTTCTTCCACCTTCGTCAGGATTATCGTGCGACGGCTACGTCGCAAGTGATCAAACCGGCGATGCAGTCAATCCTGAGGCTAGCTCAACGGGCAGTCCGGATTCCTTTGACATTACGAAACTGTCGTTCAGTTTAAGTCCAGATAAACAAACGCTAATTACGACCATTACGTTGAAGAACTTCTCGGCCGTTCCACCGGTTGGGACTTTGGGCGGCTTCTATAAAGTAATTTGGACCACCAGCCAGAAAAACGCTGACGGAAGTCCGAAGTACTTTGCCACGCAAGTCACCACGGATCCAAGTGGATCTTTCTACGAATATGGAGCCTACGATCCAGTGAACAACGCCTTTCTGGGCTCGAGTACGATAGCTACCGGTGCAAGCGTTGAAGGTCCGAATGGAACTCTGTCAGTTAACGTGCCACTCGGCGCATTGGGGAATCCCGCGATTCCAGTTGCTGATACAACCACGTTGCCGGCGGTCATTGAACCTTATGCACTCATCTTCGCGCACGAAGAAGTCGTGAGTTTCATTGCACCGGTTGAAAGGGCTCCGGATTTTGGCTTGTTTGGTTCGAACTGGGCTGTCTGCTTGCCACCAGTTGTCACGATACTGGAAGACGACAGCGCTAATATTGCCTACTCTGATGGCTGGCACACCGTGAGCTCGTCAACGGCCAGTGCAGGCCACTTCCGGTTCCATACCGGTAACGCGAGCAGCCACTCCGCAACTCTATCGTTCAATGTAGCTCAGGGCTACACAGGCAAACTTAAGTACTACTACGGCACAAGCACGAAGGGTGGCACCGCGGACGTGGTATTGGACGGAGTTTCAAGAAGTATTACCTATAGCGGTAGCTCGGGCGGGTTGAAGGATCCCGTGTTTGGTTCCAACGTAGAGTTTGCGAATCTTTCAGCCGGTCCACACACGCTGCAGATCATGAACATGACCGACGGTGTTTACGTCGATCGTTTCCAGCTGGAAAGTTCAAGCGCCACCAGTCAGCCGACTTCAGGCCCTGGTACAACGACCTCAGGCACTGCCAGCCTGGCACTGGGCCAGGAGCTAACGAATTCTGTGCCCATCGGCTCAGGCGTGGCCGCAATTTCTTTAGTGGCAGAAGCTAATAACGGGTTACCGGTGAAGCTGGTCCTGATAAGTCCAACAGGATCGATCTTACAAACTGCAAATAGCTCAAACGGCGTGGCTGCGATCACAGCACCAGTCACGCAATCTGGAACTTACGTCATGAAAGTAGTGAATTTGAACTTGGGACCGATCCAGGTTTGGACGGCGTCGACTCCGACCGTCCGCAAGTAAAGGATCGGACGTAACCGCGCGCGGTAACTTGGGGGAACCGCGCGCGGTTTCTTTTTCCTCATTGCTACTCACTACCGCAATCTCGCCAGGTTTCCCGTTACGCTTTGTTAACGGCTTTCCTTGCAGTGCTCCGCTGGCACCGCCTTCTCGCACCAATCGCTGACATCCACCTACTCCTGAAGCTAACTCATTTTGCAAAGATTTACAGTCAGGAAGGGGTCAAGCGCAGCGCGACCGAGTTTTTGTCAAAAGTTGTGGATGGCGAGTCATCAGGCGGCGACCTTGTGAGTCTTCACTTGTAGCCCGTCTTTGAAGGGCACTCCTTCAATTACTTGGACCAGCAGCTCATTACCTTTGAGCTTGTGCCACTTTTGTTCCGCAACTTTCGTCAGTTTGAAAACCATCGCCAACATGCCGCCGCGCGAGACACAACCACGCGTCTTGTTGGTCCGCAAACGCACGGTGGCGAAGGTTGACTCAATGGGATTAGTCGTCCGAATGTGTTGCCACTGCAAGGCGGGAAAGTCGTAGAACGTCAACAAGGCTTCCCGATCCTTGCTCAGACACTCGCTAGCCTTCGGATACTTCGGTTCATAATGCAGCAGGAAATTATCGAACGCGTGCTCAGCCATAGCCCGATCCTCAGC
>JBHEMC010000047.1:0-32269 GCA_046262775.1 Pyrinomonadaceae bacterium
ACTCCATAACCATGTAGATTGTGCCGTCTGCTGCCGTGCGAAGATCGTAGACTGTTACGGCATTCGGATGTCGAAAGCGACGCGCAGCCTGTCCTTCGCGGCGGAATCTGCGCAACCATTCTGAATTATTACGAACTTCCGGCGGTAATACTTTTATCGCCACACGATCACCCAAAAGAATATGGCGTGCACGATAAACGGCCCCCATTCCGCCTTTCCCCAGCATGGATTCAATTTGGTATTGACCGTCGAGTACGGAACCGACAATTGACGATGGATCGTCCTCCAACACCTCGCCGTCAACCGGACAGAAGCTCACGCTGTCGTCGTATTTGGCTTTACAGGCAATGCAGTATTTCATTGGGGACTAAGGCGCACAGAAGTGAATGGAGCGATTGCGAATTTCGATTTGCATCTGACCGAGGGGAGCCTAGTTTAACACAAGCCACATCCGCCAAGATTGTAATCGTACAGATTAAGTGTAGATCTTTTGCACGTATTCCTCGACCATCCGATCGCTGTTGAATGCCGGCACCAGAGTTTGAATCGCTCGCTTCATCATCTCGATCCATTCGTGCGGTACTCCATCAGCATCCTGCTGGTAATACAATGGCGCCACTTCCTGTTCGAGGACACGGTACAACGACTCAGCATCACTGGCATCAACATCGATGCCCTCGGTCATACCAGTTTCGTTACCAATAGCGAAGCCGTTGCTGCCGTCGTAACCCTCGAGCCACCAGCCATCCAGAATCGACAGGTTGAGACCTCCGTTTATTGCAACCTTTTCGCCACTCGTACCTGATGCCTCATACGGCCGACGTGGCACATTCAACCAAACATCGACAGACTGAACCAACTGCCGGGCGATCTCTTGATCGTAGTCTTGTAGAAACACCACGCGTTGAGCTGCAAGCGGGTCCATTTTCCATTGTGCCAACAATTGAAGGATGCGCTTTGACCCTTCGTCCTGCGGGTGGGCCTTCCCCGCAAACACAAATTGCACAGGCCGTTCAGGATCATTAACTAGACGAAGCAAACGTTGGCGATCAGTCAACAACAGCTCCCAACGTTTGTACCCGGCAACGCGACGCGCAAAACCAATGGTCAGTATTTCCGGATCAAATACAGTGCGTGCAGCCTGGATGTAGTCGGCATGGTCGCCTGCGATCTGTCTCGCCTGAAGTGAGCGCATGCGAATGAAAGCCACTAGACGATTTTTCAACAACGAGTGAGCCTGCCATAACTCATTATTGGGGATTTGAGCGATGCCGGCGGTCCAGCGTGCCTGGTGACGCAGTTGTGTTTCCCAATCCTGGCCGACGTATTTTTCGTACATGGTGCGAATAAGCGAAGCCACCCAGGTCGGAGCGTGAACTCCGTTTGTCACATGTGTAATGGGTATCTGATCCAAGGGTTTGCCTGGCCAGAGACGCTGCCACAGGGCTCGCGACACTTCTTCGTGCTTTAGACTAACTGCATTGGTCGAACGCGACATGCGGATTGCAAGTGGACTGAGCCCATAACGTTCCTGGTCGTTTGTAGACTCAACTCGTCCCAGAGCGAGAAAACGATTTTGAGTCAGACCAAGCTCAGCTAAATACTGAGTCCCAAAACAACGCATTACTAAACTTGGGTCGAACTCATCATTTCCTGCAGCCACAGGGGTATGAGTTGTGAACACGCATCGCTCACGAACGATCTTTGCTGCATCCTCGAAGGTGATGCGCGACGATTTTCTTAGTAATCTCGATAGCTCAAGTGTCAAAAAGGCGGAATGCCCTTCGTTCAAATGGAAGACAGACGGTTGAATGTTGAGTTGATCCAGCAGTCTTACGCCGCCAATGCCGAGTAACATTTCTTGCACAATCCGCGTTTCGCGATCACCACCATAGAGATGTCCGGTAACCCAGCGATCTGTCTCTTCATTTGCGGCGATGTTGGTATCAAGCAGGTACAGTGGCACTCGTCCAACGTCCGCACGCCAAACTTGAGCAAGCACGCGTCGATCTCGAATGTGAACCTCGACCCGCAGCGCTGACCCATCCGGATTCCTCAGCAGATTGATCGGCATCTCCGCGGGTTGTGTTTCTCCGTAGTATTCCTCCTGCCAACCATCCACTCTCAAACGCTGCCGGAAATATCCGTAACGATAAAGTAAGCCGACGGCGATCAGAGGCAATCGGAGGTCACTGGCTGATTTCAGATGATCGCCTGCGAGTATCCCCAACCCTCCCGAGTAAAGTGGAAGCGAGTTGTGCACACCATATTCGGCGCAAAAATAGGCAACAGGTGTTTCCGGTGAGATGTGTGACTGAACATCAGGCCAGGAAGGTGCTGGCGCCATATATCGATCAAAGGCGTCAATGACAGCCTGTACTCGCGTTAAATAAGTTGGATCCGTCCCTAGTTGGGCGAGCCTGTACGGCGACGTTCTGGTCAATAATTGAAGCGGGTTGTGCTCGCATTCTTCCCACAGTTCAGCATCGATGTCGCGAAAAAGTGAAGGGCCAGCCGTGCTCCAACTCCACCAATAATTCCACGCTAATCTTTCGAGCGGCTTAAGCGGCGCCGGCAACTCGTGTTGGCCGGCAGCCTTCTTTTCGATCTCGGTGGTTTCGATCATTGCGGTCAGTATTCAATGCGCGGCACGATCTTTTCCCTCTTCGCCGCGTGGAACGTTCAGCAAATCGGAGAGTTTACTCGAAGTTTTGATTATCGAGGAATACCCGCGCGTCCTCGGGCCGAAAGAAAACCAGTCGAACCTCGTTTAGAAACGTTTCGACCGATAGGCATTCCTTGATTACGGATGATGAAATGGTGGCGGCTTCATCACGCGGGTAGCCGAAAACTCCCGTAGAAATGGCCGGAAAGGCAATTGAGGAGGCAATTTTCTCACGCGCAAGCGCTAAAGAGGAACGATAGCACTCGGCCAATAGCTCGGCCTCTCTACCGCGTTCCTCCCCATAAACGGGACCGACTGTGTGGATTACATACTTGGCAGGAAGTTTACCGGCAGTTGTGATCACCGCTTTACCGGTAGGCAATCCTTGCGGGTAAATCGTTCGTCTGATGTGCTGACATTCTTTGAGAATCTGGTCTCCACCTATTCGGTGGATGGCGCCGTCAACGCCACCGCCACCAAGAAGAGACGAATTTGCAGCGTTAACAATTGCTGTAACGTCTTGCCGGGTGATGTCGTCAACCAACACCACAACGCGTCCATCTAGAAAACCCGGATTACCATCAACCATATTGTTCTTCACTGCGTGGCTCAGTACGAACCTCGTCGAACATATCCTGGCGTCGAAGTGCTTCCGCAACACCCTTCGCTTTATGCTCCGTCAACGGATGATCCGGGTCAGTACTCGCTATTTCAAACACGCGGTCGTCCAGCATGACAACGCCAAGGGAGCCCAGTGTCACACCGGGTGCGATTTGTATTTCATCCATATTGTGGATGCGGAAGCGGCCCGTTTGTTCAACCCAGTCTTCAATGAAGGGGTCGCGCAAAGCGTGCTCTGCCTCAGTTTCAGAAAGGTAGGCGCCTTCAACAATTAGACAATATTCACGCACGTGGGTGACGCGGAATTTGTACCTGGACCATAACCCTGGCTGCGAGGTTCCTAAAAAAGCGGCTGCAACTCTACCACTCAGCATCAGCACAGCCAAGTTTTGATTATCAGTCTAACAGGCAGGCACTTGATAACATTGAGTCGATAGCAAAACGCCGGCGAATCGTTTTCATCCGTCGGCGTTTGTGCTAAGTGAATTGTTGCTCAGGACGCACGAGCAAACTGCCGGTTTAGGGCTTCGCGCAGACGTGCGAAGTATGAATCAAACGTCACGAATCCCGTTGTACCCTGAAAAAAAGCTTTTCCGCCAGTCTCCTGACCAAGTCGATTGAGCGAACTCTGACCATAACTGGCAGCTAGCCGGCTATGGCTGGTTAATCCGACGCTTGGTGCATAAAAACTGAATACGGCAACTCCACGCTTGTTCGCCTCGCTTATTGCGCGTTCGAGATCCAGCGTGTGCCCGGCGGCACTTGAATCGAAACCGCGCGAGACGTCGAGCCCATCGGAAATTATAAGAACCACATCGGCGTTGTTAGAATCAGTTGGGAACTTTCGCAGCGCTTCGATCAGTTCCGTATATGGATTAAAAGGTGAACTGGATGTACTGGCAACCGGTATACGCAATGACTGTGCTGCCTTAGCCAAATCCGTCGTGAATGGTTGACGAACTTGCAACGCACCCACTGTGATGTACCCTACCATCACACGAGAGCCAGCCGGGAGTGACCGGATGAATTGTTTTGTGACGCCGATTTCGTTGCTGACCTGAGAGACAAGATCGTCCTGTATCAGAATTGCAATGTTGATCGGTTCCATCACGGGGCCGCGGCGCTGTGTTTGTCCGGTAGCGGCGCCCTGCGTCTGAACCACAAACAGCAGCAACACCGCCGCCATCGAAAAAGATGCTAATTTTGTTCCAAGCATAACTGAACTCTCAAACTTTCCCAGGGAACCCAAAACTGCGTGCTCTCTTTGTGTAATCCCACTTCGTCAGATGCAGCGGCGATGCCAAGAGATCGCCCAGGGTGTTCGTCAAAAAAGGACCTGCCCAATTTACTTCAGGCACTGCGGCTACTTTTCGAGCCGATAGATTTCTTTGTTGCTGACGCACCCGGCCCGTCCTCCTCAGGTACCAGGTTGCTCGAATACAATGAGGTATGGCGCGACTTCGATCGCATTTTCGTGAGCGTGCTGACGGCCTGAATCGCAACTTGCCTACTCGTTCGTTGTCAGATAAATTACTTTTCAATCACGGAACACATCCCGCCGGACTTGTCATTTGCTTCAACGTGGATGGGTATCCTGCGCCATATTTTCCATGCCTGAAAGGACTCAACGTTGATGAAAGTCTATCCCACTGAATCTATCCGAAACTTCGCTGTCATCGGACATGGCGACGCAGGGAAGACGCAGTTGATAAGTTCACTTCTCTACGTCGCCGGAGCAACACCGCGTTGGGGTAAGGTAGACGAAGGTACAACCGTTACTGATTACGACGAAGATTCGATAGCTCGGAAGATCACTCTCAATACCGCACTCGCACATTTGGATCATCGCGATACCAAACTCAATTTTATCGATACTCCTGGATATGCAGCCTTCATCGCTCATACACGCCCGGCTTTGAGAGTTGCCGATTGCGCAGTCGTGGTTGTAGATGCCGTAAAAGGGGTCGAAGTTCAGACAGAAAAGGGATGGGCCTATGCGAACGAATTCATGGTCCCCCGCGTGATGGTGATCACCAAGTTAGAGAAGGAACATGCGGACTTTGGGATGGCGCTTGAAAGTGCTCAGAAAACTTTCAGTCGGGCCATTATTCCCTTCACGCTGCCAATCGGAAATGAAAAAGATTTTCGCGGTGTTGTGGACGTTGTCCACATGAAAGCATACGAACTCGGGGCTGATGGACAAGCGAAAGAGATCGACATCCCCAGCGAAGGTCGAGACGTGCTTGATAAGACAAGGGAGCGACTGGTCGAACTCGTCGCGGAATCAGACGACCGTTTGATGGAAAAGTATTTTGAGCAGGGCTCGCTCGACGAATCTGACATTCTTCCAAACATCACCAAAGCAATTGCACAAAGCAAACTCTGCCCGGTGTTCGCTGTGTCTGGCCTGACCCAGGTCGGACTACGCGCATTTCTGAATGCGCTCGTAGACTTCGCGCCCGACCCAGCGCACCACGAAGCGGAATACGGTAAACCGGTTGATGCGCCTGCCGATGCAGAGCAGATTCCACGCAAATACAGCGACACTGAACCATTCTCGGGCTACTGTTTTCGGACCATCGCCGATCCATTTGCCGGCCGTATCAACGTAATGAAGATCATCAGTGGCCACCTGCAAACTGACGCCAACGTTTTCAACTCTAACCGCGGGACCATGGAGCGACTCGGTGCTTTGCACGTGATTCAAGGGAAGCAGTTAGACAAAGTGCCGCAGGCTCATGCGGGCGACATTATTGCGTGCGTGAAGTTGCGGGAGACGCAAACCGGAGACACGCTTTGTGATCGTCAGTCACCCATCATTTACGAGCCGGTTGAATATCCGGAAGCCGCGATTGCCTTCGCCATTGAACCGAAGTCACGACAAGACGAGGAAAAGATCAGCGTGGCGCTACACAAGATCCTGGAAGAGGATCCCGCGCTTCACTTCAGTCGCGATGCACAAACGAAAGAGTTTTTGTTGTCGGGTTCGGGTCAATTGCACGTTGAGACTGTTGTCGAAAAACTGAAGAAGCGTTACGGAGTTGAAGTCACGCTGCATCCGCCGAAGGTTCCTTACAAGGAAACCATTACTCAGCGCGCTGAGGTACAGGGTCGACATAAGAAACAAACTGGTGGCCGTGGACAGTTTGGGGATTGCAAGTGCGTCTTTGAGCCTTTGCCGCGCGGCTCAGGTTTTATTTTTGAAGATAAGATCTTCGGCGGCTCAGTGCCGCAGCAGTTCAGGCCCGCGATCGAGAAAGGAATAGTTGAGGCGGCCCAATCCGGCGCGATCGCGGGTTATCCGCTGGTCGATTTCAAGGTGCAGTTGGTCGACGGTTCATATCACACGGTGGATTCGGACGAGCATTCATTTCGCGCTGCAGGACGTAAAGCCTTTCGCGCTGCGATGGAAAAAGTGAGGCCTTCGATTCTCGAACCAATCATGGACGTTGAGATTGCGGCCCCACAGGAGTACAGCGGCGACATCATGGGCGATCTAAATTCGCGTCGCGGACGAGTTCAGGGAATGGAAACGAGCGGCAAGCAGCAGGTCATCAAGGCGCAGGTGCCGATGTCTGAGATGTTGAATTATCAATCAATTCTGAATTCGATAACTGCGGCGCGAGGTTCATTCCACATGCAGTTTTCGCACTACGATCCGGTACCAGGTCAACTGGCGCAAAAAATCGTAGAGCAGTCACGCGCTGAGGGACGCATCCGCGGCGGCGAAGAAGAGGAATAACTTGCAGGAGTGGCGCTCCCTTCGCCACTGCCTTTCTCGTCAACCGGTCCTCAGCTGTAAGCCGGCGATCACAACAATTGCTCGAACGTAACGGCTTCATAAACCGCTGAACAGATGGATTTGATTCACCTGCACCGCTAAGATCTAGTGCAGTATTTCGTGCGCTTGCCTTTGTCACAAGCGCATCCGTTTCGAGTTCTGGTCGACTGTCTACTCGCCGTGCAGTTCGCGTAAATCAGCGGCATTAGTTGCGGCTGTGGTGCGTAATCTGTTGATTAATCTATCGAAAAGGCCACCCGCGACTGACACGAGTGGCCCTTCCCTTCTGACGGAGGTGGACTCCAGCAATACTACTTCGACTATTCGGGACTGACAGGTTTGCGAATTCGGGCCGGCATTGGTGCTCCCGGCGCCGGCGAGCGCATACCTTCCTTGATGGTGTACTCAGAAGGTACCTCAAACAACGAATTGACCGGTTCAGTACGATCTATATTCGTCAGCCGGTATATCGTTTCTCCAAAACGGGGATCACTGTGACGGCTCATAATGACCATTTGCAAATCTGGCGAGTACCAACGTTCATTGATGATCTCGATCGCCCGTTCGTTGCCAATCTCACCGGCAGGAATGGTCATCGTCGTTCGTGAACCTTCTGCTTCGACACCTTCAATGATTTGCTTACCCAGGTCCTCTTTTACTTCAGTGGGATTCGGGCCAATTTTGTTTCGAGTAAGAACTACGGACGTACCGCCGGCGGCATCGGTTGTATAAGTAAAGTTCCCGTTTTCTACCGGGGCTGCAGTTGCGGGTAAGACCGTAGGCGCTTTTCTCGTGACAACAACGGATGGCTCAACCGGTACTATTTGAAACTCGAACTGTTTGCTTTCCGCTCCTTTCGGTACGGTGGGCATTATTTTCTGTTGAAACCTGAACGGTGAAGTCTTCCGTGCAATGTGGCTGCGACTGTCCAGTACGTAACTAATGCCTGAAACCGGATCATTGATGAAAATTGTTTCGAGAGGCTCGCTGCTGCCGGTAATGCCCCCTATCGCCTTCAGCTTCTGTTCACGACGAGTGCGTCCTTCGCTGTCTCGGTAAAGAGACGTGGCAACCTTGTTAACGATTCTGTTGCCGTCGCCAAGCGTCTGGACAGTTTCCGTAACCGCTTGCGCTGAATATGGCGCCCCCTTGACTACTTTGCCCCCGAAGCCGATCTCCGAGGCCACAAATATGAAATTGCCGTCTGGTTGAGGCACCCGTGCACCTTCCGGACCTTGAACGACTGTTGCTCTCTGTACAATCACATTTCCGGCCGGCTGTTGCGGCTCCTGCGCTAACGCCATGACGCTTACTACAACCATGCTTATCAAAGTAAACGTTGCCAGAAGCAAACTTGTTCTTTTCATCACTCTCTTCCTTTCGATCGTTAGAAGAAATAGGTAGTCTATTGCACAAAACGTATAGCGTGGGCCAACCCGTCAATGCCGAGCAATACATCCGCTTTAACTTTTTCGTCATACCTGTCCATATTCATAGGCAAACCAAAATTCGTCAAAAACGAACGGGGCATCTCAACACGCACGATTTGCCCACCATCCTGAAGACCAGCGGCGCTGATCGAGCCCAGGGGAATGAAGTCAGTAGCAACCTCTTGCGAAAGATCTTGCGCGACCACTTGTATTGGAGGTTTTGGCTGGCGTGAACCGAACCGACGACTCCTGTTCTGCTTTGCTCGCGCCAGCGGATGTTTTTCCCTAGCACCTGATTCCCATGTGTCGACCGCAGTACTTGACCGAACCTGTTTCGGAGTTGTAGCAACCGCCACGTTCGGATGGTTGATGTTAACGTGCCTGTACTTTAGAGCGAATTTTCCACCAGTTATCAGCAGCAGAACCATTGCTGCAGCAGCCAACCCGTATCGGCCCCAATTGCGAGCGTCGGTTGTCGTCGCTGTCCGTGCGCGAAGCGCCAATCGCAATCGCTCTTCAACGTGCGCGGGTGCCTCCATTTCAGCAACTTCCTTCGCCAGACAACTTAAAGCCTGCGATATAGTTTGTTCGTTCTCCAGCCGGCGCCGGCAGTCATTGCATAAAGCTACGTGAGCTGAAGCATCACGCCGCGTTTCAGCGTGCATTATTTGTTTGCGCGCCAGTTCACCAACCACATCTGCAAATTGATGGCAATTCATGCGAAGCACCTCGCGGAACTCACGTCTCGTTCGTCCTCTTTTCGAGATGGTCTAAGTTTTTCAAGCAACAAGGCACGTCCGCGGTGCAAACGTGATCGCACTGTACCGATTGCACAACCAAGTACTTGAGCGGCCTCGACGTAACTTAGCTCTTGAAGTTCGCATAACACGATTACTTCTCGATATCGTTCAGGTAGACTCAAAATTGCGCGCCTCACCGTAGTGATTGTTTCCGCCCGAGCCAAACCATCGAAAACACCTGTGTCCTTTATCGCCGCAGCGGCAGTTTCTTCATCTTGATCGGTAAGCGGTACCAATAGACCATCGCGACGAAAGCGCCGCAGAACATAGTTGCGCGCTATACCCAGCAGAAACGCGGACAGCGAACCACGAGAAGAGTCGTAGCGAACGCCGCCGCGCATCAGCAGCATAAAAACTTCCTGTGTGACATCTTCGGCAATACTTGTTGAACCACACATCTGCAGTGCAAATCGATAAACAGCTGCATGCCGTTCACGATAAATGGCGACAAAAGCGTCTTCATTGCCCGCGCGCATCTGCCGCAACAGTTCGTTTTCGTCAAAGTCTGGTTTTACGTTCATTCAAGAGAGTAGACGAGAAGCTGTCACAGGTTATTCGCGTATGACGGACGGAAAGTTCCAGAAACTTTGATCGTAGTGGTTAGTCCTTTCCACCGAAATTCTGGATGAAGGCGGGCGACTGTAACCGCAACTCTATCCATTCGGGGAATATCTTAGGATTCCCGAGCCAAATGAATAACCATTCGGATACTTCTTCCGCCAGTAACCGCTTTTTTGGTTCGCCGCTTTTTGCTTGTGCCACCAACCGAAGATCGTCGCGCAAACTCTTAACAAAATAGCGCAAGTGGTGAAGGCCAGTTTGGTCCTGTCCGACTTCAAATTCTTTTTGCAAAGCCTCAATTCTACTGACTGTCTCGAGCGCGCCGGATACATCGTCAAGCTGAATTTCCTCGGGCCGAAATAGTTCGTACAATTGCCTTTCACGCCACCGCCCATCGAAATCGAGTACTTCTTGATGACGCAATTGAGCGCCCGCATCCGCTAATAGGCGGGCGATTGAAGCGGGACTGTCAACTGCTTCCTCGCCAAAGTATTCTCGTACCGCTTCCAGGATAACTTCGAGTTCGCCTTCCCCGACCGTGGTCGAGCCGAGTTGCCGCCAAAGTGACAATATGAATTCTGACCTGGTGGTTTTCGTCCGTTCGTTTGATCTGGTCATTAAGTGATTGGCCTTCGAAAGTGGTCGTTTATTGATCCCCGTCTGCAGCGAAGTCTTATCATGCGTTTGCGGCCGCCGTTTCCGGTCGTCTGCGTCTTACGTTACACTCATTGTTCATCTCGTTGCTGATTTGTTCGCATGAGCGCCCACGACATCACGCTTAACCCGTGTAGATGGTCCTGCTGATGCCGGCGTTGAGTCTATCGATGCAGTTGCGCAACGAAGTTCATCATCGCCACGATTGAATTCGAAGGTCTAAACAATAGATCAGTCGAAAAAGCATTCGGAATAACTGGCCTGAAGCTGGGCCAACCATTCGATCTACATGAACTCGATGCGGTAGCCCAACTGGCGAATAGCGACCTCTTCTCTTCTGTTCGATATCAAACCAGCACGCTACTAAGTGACAATAACTTTTCAGCTGGTCGAGACGAAAGTCCAAAACTCTTGCGTTGTGTTCGACAACTTTGTCCGGTTCACTGATGACAAAATTATTAACCGCTGTGCGAGGCGACGTTCCAAGCTTTAGCGGCGCAATCCCGAAGTGGCGACATGTATTGATCGAACCAGGAAAGTCTGTTGAACGACTGCAAAGGCCTGACTGCTCCAAATTTTAAATACATCAACAACGTAAACCGCCAGTCGGTTACAGTCGACGTTACAGTTGAGTTAACGAATTAGATGACTCTCGAGCAAGCATCAGTAACAGACTCAACTGGCTCCAACGCGTCCAAGCTGCTCGCGGAAACTGCCGCCAGTTTTGGGCGGAAACTATTCCAACCGCACGCAATTTTTCGAGGAGGACATGCTCAAACTCTCGCTGCGTATGTATGGCCTCGTCGGTTTCGTTTCAAACAAGCTGCTCATAGCGACGAAGTCCGGCTCTTTCAAATAGAATCCGGCATTCAACTGCTTGCTTTGTGCCGCTGGCAGTCGACCCCGTCGAAACACGCAACGATTGTTTTGTGGCATGGAATGGAAGGTTCTGCGGAATCCGTTTATATGCTTTCCAGTGCCACAAAAGCTTTCCGCGCCGGATTTAATGTCGTGAGAGTGAATTTTCGCAACTGTGGTGGTACTGAACACCTCTCACCAACGTTCTACCACGGGGGAATGAGCGGCGACCTGCGTGCTGTCATTACTGAACTAATAATTACTGACAAACTAACGCGGATCTATCCAATTGGTTTTTCGCTCGGGGGTAATATTGTGCTCAAGCTTGCGGGTGAATACGCTGAAGATCCTCCACCGGAAGTGATTGCAGTGAGCGCAGTATCACCCTCGGTTGATTTGCGCGCGAGCACAGATTCGATCATTCACCGTCGCAACTGGATCTACCATCGTAATTTCGTAAAAAACATGAAGAAGCGCGTTCGGACGAAACACCGTCTTTTTCCTGGTTCAGTTAGCATCGACAAACTTTCAGATGTGAAGACAATCCGCGATTTCGACGAAATCTATACTGCCTCGCTCCATGGGTTTGCCGACGCAAATGATTACTATTTACTGGAAAGCTCAATTCGAGTTGCAAATCAAATTCGCATTCCCACGCTTGTCATACATGCGAAAGATGATCCATTTATCCCGTTCACTCCACTGGAAGAGCCTGGGTTCAGGAACAATCCATTTGTACTGGTAATCGGCACTCAGCAGGGAGGCCATGTCGCGTTTATTTCAAGAAAGCGAGTTGATGAAGATCGATTTTGGGCTGAGAACCGCGCCATCGAGTTCTGTCAGATTGCAGAAACACTCAATGCTACTTCTGAATCTGTTTAATAAGTCGCAAGGCGTGATTGCGTGCGATGAGCGGAATGTGTTCGTCGCTGCTAAGCTCTTGAAGTAATGGCAGGAATTGATAAGGATCCGACAACGCATTCCGCTTCAACATTGACTCCAACACCTCCATTAGTTTCGGCGCATTCAGCGGCTGGTTCTCACGCGCCACGGAAATATCGAAAACGAGAATTACCTGATCGGCAGCGCGACGATATTCATTGACAAGCGCTGCGGCGGCTTGATTATGTGTCCAATTGAATTCAGCAACTCGTTTTCTGCTCGGCGTCTCCATGCTAATCCGCATGGTTCCAAGGTGAGCAAATTGCTGACTCGATTGATAGTTTGTGTTTGAATCAAGAAAGTGGAGCTCAGCCCACAGGGAAATGATCCGACTGAGTGCGGCAGGTGAAAGTTGGAGAGTCTCCGTGACAGGAACGTCTTCATTCAGACGCTCAAAGGTAACTGTGCCATGACCGCCGGAATCGTGTTGCAGCAGAATATGTTTGACGAAAAACTTGGGTTGCAAGAACTCGTAGGAATATTTCGTTTGATTAAGTTTGGCTTCTACAACCGCTGCGGTGTGTGGCGCGGATGGCCGCACATTTTGTTTCGTGTTGTTTACGTCCTGAGCACAAGTGAAAATCGCCGCGCTGAGCAAGCAAAGCGCGGCGGAGAGAATGTTTACGACTAAAATTCTAAATCTCACTCAAATCTTACCGATACTAACTTCGAAACGCCTACATCTTCCATCGTCACGCCGTATAAAGCACGCGCCATCTCCATTGTTCGCTTGTTGTGTGTAATTACAATGAACTGCGTGCTGGCTGACATCTGAGCGACTTTGTTAGTAAAGCGCCCCACGTTCGCCTCGTCAAGCGGAGCGTCGACTTCATCGAGCAAACAGAACGGCGCGGGACGATAATGGAAGATCCCCAACACGAGTGCGAGGGCTGCCATCGCCTTCTCGCCACCGGAGAGCAATAGCACGTTTTGCAACCGCTTGCCTGGTGGTTGCGCAATGACGTCGATACCTGATTCCAGGATGTCATCAGCATCGATTAAACTCATCTCCCCACGGCCGCCTCCAAACAATTCCTGGAACAACTCGCCGAAGTTCTTGTTGATCTGCTCGAACGCCTGTCGGAAACGCTCGCGCGAACGCCGTTTAATTTCCCGCAGAGCCTCCTCCGTCGAGGAGATACCTTCCATAATGTCCTGGCGCTGAACAGTCAGAAACAGCAATCGCTCTTCTGCTTCGGCCAACTCTTCCAACGCCATCATGTTGATACCGCCGAATCCTTCCAAACGCGACCGAAGGTCCTCCACGCGCTTGTGACTCTGTTCGAAATCGAAATCGTCTTCCAGGACAACTTCTCGCGCCAGATCGGGGAGTGGCTGGTTAAGTTCAGTTTGACAGTTCTCGTGTACGAACGTCTGACGCGCTTGCGCCTCAGCTCGCTGGACCTCCAATGCGGCGCGCGCATCGCGCACTTCAGCAGCTCGCTTGTTGAGATCGGACAACTCGCCTGAAAAAGCGTCAGCTTCTTCTCGCGACTGGAGGAGTTGCTGACTAAGTTTCGCAATCAGTTGATCCTCTTGAGCCCGATCGGCCTCGATGGAATTTGCCTTCATTTGCAGATAAGCAATCGACTCCTGTAATTCAGTCGAGCGGTTTTCCATCTCCAACAGTTCCAGCCGATGTCTCCCGACGCGCGCTGCGACGTCTACCAGTTCAGCTTCCATTCGTCGTAATTCGCCACTTGTGGCACGACGCCGTTCTGCGGCGGCTGCCGCTGTCGCTCGCTGGTGCGCGAGGGCTTCACTTTCAAATTCCGCTGTGCGACGCAGGTCAGTTAGCGTTGTTGAAGCGTTCAGCACAGCATCTGCTGCGGCTGCACGCAATGCCTCCGCCGCTTCAGTCTCCACTAACGCGCTCTGACGTCGTTGCTCTACATCCAACCGTTCCGTCGCCACGCGGTTCGAATCTTCAGAGACCAACCGCATATGACGTTCGGCCCGTTCCACTTCCTGGCCTAGCCCTGCAGCTGTCAGCTCGCGCGTCATTGCCTCGCGCTCTTCACGGCCGATTGCCTCATTGAGCAGTACAACGGCGTCTTCCAGCTCAACAAGCAGGTCACGAGCAGCCTTCGCCGCCACGCCGGCCGTGTCGACTTCAGAACGCAGCGTCTCCGTTCGAAATTCTAATTCGCGAAGTTCGCGCTTGAAGGCAAGCAGACCCGCACCCTCTTCAACATCGCGCGCATCGCCGGCATTCACGTATTGACCTGTTGCTATCCAGTCGCCATTCAATGTCACATACATTTCACCTGTGGCGATCGATTTCACCATCGCCTCTTCAAGATTCGTGGCTAATCGGGCGGACAATTTTTGTGGCAAAGTCCGTTCAAGGACGGTAATCAATTCACGCGGTGCACCAAGCAAATCGGCGATAGTGAGATTGTCGGTTGTTTCCGTGGGTAAAATCGGGGTTAGTGTCGCGCGCTCTTCGAGCTGACAACTCAAAGTGTCAGTATCTTCTGATGCTCCGTGCAATCCCGCCACGAGAAAACTCGCCCTGCCGCCGTTATTCTCCCGCAGCCACTGTGCAGCTCTGACCGCATCATCAGGTGTCGGAACGATGATCGATTGAAGAGAAGATCCGAAGATGCCCTCCACGGCACGTTCCCATTTTGCGTCTACATTGAACGCATCCGCGAGCGTGCCAATAAAATGAAAGTCCCGCTGAGTATCAGCAGGTGCAAATATCAACTGCACGGCCGAAGAATAGTAAGCGCGCCTCAGGTCCAGGTCCTTCAGACTCTCGCACCGATGGCTTGCACGCGAATACTCCTCGCGAACACGAGTAAACTCAGCCTCCGTATCACTAACCAATTCGTGCCCCTGAACAACGGCGTCAACAGCCAATTCCCTTTCAGCCTGTAATCTGGTGACGTGTTCGCGTGCGACGATAAGCTCGCGTGAGAAACTCTCCGCCTCGTTTTTGCGCTGCACGTGCTGTTGTGATGCTCGCTCTCCCTCCCGTGCAAGACCCTCAGCCTGGATTGTCAGACGTTCGAGCGTGGCTTCGAGCTGGCGGGCAATCTCGCGCAAACGTTCGACGATCGCAGTTTGAGTTAACAGCTCCGTTCGCGCGTTCTCGATGTGTGTTTCGGCGGTGCTCGCTGACAGCAGTAGTTCCGCGTAAGTTTCCTCAGCCCGTCGCAACGAAAGCGCGCTGGTGTCGGCTTCCTGGCGCAAACTTGCGTCGTCGTCCTGCAAACGTTTGCATTCAGATTCAACAAGTGTCAGTCGTGCGGTCAGTGCTTCTATCTCCGCAGTTACTTCACCCTTTCGCTTCCGCAACTCCGCCAACTGTTCCTGCTGGTACACGCACTCCCGCGCCTGTCGATCTCGCTGCAACACCGCCTCTGCCGCGGTGGCGCGCGCGGCGGTTAACTCGTCTTCAAGCCTCCGGGCCTGTTGTGTAGCGGCTCGTGCATCTTCTTCCCGCTTTCCGAGGTCATCATTCAAACCTGTTTCAAGCGCAGAAATTTCGAGCAAACGTTCTTGCGTTTGACTCAAGACTGCGGCGAGCTTGCGATCTTCAGCAACGTAAACACGTCGCAAGAGTTCGCGCAATTCTTCCCGCAGCACCCCGTATCGTCGCGCTTTCGCCGCCTGCCGGCGCAAACTATTCACCTGTCGATCGATCTCCGCAACGATATCTGAGATGCGTGAAAGGTTTGACCGCGCTGATTCGAGTCGAGCCTCAGTAGCGCGTTGTCGGACTCGGAATTTAGTTATTCCTGCGGCTTCCTCGATGATAGTCCGCCGGTCCATCGGCTTCGCCGAAAGAATCTGGCCGATTCGGCCTTGCTCAATGATTGCGTAATGACCGCCAGCGAGACCGGTTCCAGAGAAAAGATCCTGGATATCTCGAAGGCGGCATAGTCTTCCATTGAGCAAATATTCGCTCTCGCCGGAGCGGTAAAGTCGGCGTGTAACGGAAACCGACTCTCCAGGCGAGAATTCCAGAGCTAAATTTCGACGCCGCCAATGGCGTTTGTAGCCAGGCCTCGCTGCTTGCGTAACCAAACTGGATTCGACTTCTACTGGGATATCGGAGGCGGAGTCGGTAGTTGTCGCAACCGCACCCGCCTCCTCGGTGCCCTGCTTCGGCAGGAGTTCGTTAAAATCCACCAGCCGCTCATCGATCTGCTCGAGAGTGCTATCAATGTCTTCAATGTCAGGTTCAGACTCAACAACTTCATCGCGAAGCAGATGCATAACCACTTCCGCCATGCCGCTCGGCGGTCGATTGCGAGATCCCTGAAAGATCACGTCTTTCATCTCGCCGCCCCGCAAATGTTTTACACGTTGTTCGCCCAGAACCCACGCAATAGCATCCGCAACATTGCTCTTGCCGCAGCCATTTGGCCCGACAATCGCTGTAATTCCGTCCCCTGTGAAGATTATTTCGGTGTAGTCGGCGAAGGATTTGAAGCCGGTGATTTCGAGCCTTTGAAGTTTAAACATGCTCCGCTGGTTCGCTCTGGTTGTGGGTCGCCTCGGGCCGTTTTACCGGAGACGCGAGACAAAACAAAAGGTGAGCCAATATAAGTGCCACCCGCTTAGAATGTCAACAATAACTTGAGGTTAGGGTCCTTTAAATGATGCAGCGACCAAGGTTAATTTGGTGTGCTTAAAAGCCATGTCGGAATTGGAGAGGCTCGGCGAGGGAGTTTGCCGAGCTCTTGCGCTTTAGCGCGGCCTCAATCTCAGTACGGAGTTGCTGTGGCAGGACTGCGTAAGAGGGCAGCGCTTTGCCATCCAGCAATAATGTTGGGGTACCATCCAATCTCAGCTCGGCTGCGCGTCTGAGATCCTGGGATATCCTCCGCTTTACGGTTAGGCCGGCGTAGTCTTGGCGAAACCGCGTGAGATCAATGCCTAACCTACGAGCGTATTCCATGAAGAACGGCATCGGGTCGTCGCCGGGCGCCCACTCCTTTTGGTGCTCAAACAGGAAATCGTGCAGCTGCCAGAACTTATGCTGAAGCCGTGCTGCCTCCGCCGCTTTGGCAGCCGCAAGCGCGTTCCGGTGCGATACACCCAAAGGAAAATTGCGGAAAACCAAATTCAAGCGTGAACCATATTCAACCTGAAGCTGTTTGAGGATAGGGTGCAATGCGGCACATGGCGGGCATTGATAATCTCCAAACTCTTCCAGCGTTACGGTAGCTAGTGGTCCATTTTGAATTGAATCCGTAGCCGTCGTATGGACGGAGGCGAATTGAAAAAAGGCCAAAATACAAATGAGGGGTTTGATTAGTGAGTTAGGCGTTAATCGTATCGTCATAGCGTCCTGCCACTGGTGCCGCGCTAAATCAGTTCCGGCGAACGTACAAACGCAAATCTACTCCTGGCCTCAACCCGAAGCTTCCGTTTTCACTATCCGACCTCACTTGCTGATACATTTCTCCGAATGTACTTTCCACTTCGTCTTTCTGACTTTCTGACGCAATGATCACTGGTTCAGTTGTCGGTGTCATGCGCGCATAGTAGCCGACGCGACTATAGTTTCGAAGGTACCACGGCAGCGGCCAATAGTCCGGTGATACGATTGTAATACCGATGCGGCCATCTTCGTGTCGCTGTTGTGCAATTCGGTTTATCTCGTCAACAAGCTTAAGCGTTCCTCTCTTGGTGTGCGCATAGACATATACGTAGTAGGGATTGTCGTTGTCGTAATTGAAAAAGTTTAAGTCGATCATTTGGTAACCGCCGATAGCTACTGCAATGGCCATCGCTATGCCGGGCAATAGCCAACGCGTGCGTTCCAGATCGTATAGGGATTGAATGGCATGTCCCGCAACAATCGCGAATGGAACAATAAAATTCAGGGTGAGCCACGGCGTCTTGTAAGGAACCAGTGAGTAGGCGACGAGCAGTCCAAATGCCCACATTGCTGAAAATAACAGAAACGTGTTGCGTGGTCGCAGTACGGCAATTGCGGCACCAATGACTGCGAGCCCAAAAAGCGCTCCTTCCTGATTCACCAGCCAGATCAGATAGGTACCGGGTGCATGGACGTGCGCTTCCTTACCTGTCTTGGTCCAGAACTGAAACGTTTTCAGCGCGTCATAAATGCCTTTTGGATAATTGGTAAAAAACGATGAGTAAAAGATTATGTTGACGACGAGAAACACGACGATTGCAGCAGCAATCCACGCCCAAAAGTTAATTGTTCCGCCTAGCTCACTGATTAATTTGCGGAAGCCATTTATTATGGACTGACTGGTGGATCGCCGTGCGTCTGTTATGACTTGAATGAAAAGCCACTGGTAAAGCGGTGTCAGAACTAGTGCAATGATTAGAACCGCGGCAGAAATCATTGCAGTTTCTTTTGTGGCGAAGAGTAAAGCGGCCGAAATCGCGGCGAGCACCAGCAACAGCGGCTTGCGATCCTCGTAAAACTTCAAAGATGCAACTACGGTTCCTAGAGAAAAGAAGGTAAACAATGTCTCGTGAATGAAGTAACGCGAAAGATAGACTGCGCCCGGTGAGAGTGCCAGCAACAGCGCAGCTGCAAGAGTTGCGATCGACCCGATGTTTCGCCGCAACAAATAAATCAATCCAATCGTCCCAAGTCCAAACAGAGCAGGTATCAGACGGATTGTAACTGTCGTTAGCCCGTAAGTCTCTTGCGCGTGTTTACCGCCGAGAACCCTCAGAATCCAGGGAATGAACGCGGCAAAGTAATACAGGGTTGGTCCATGATAATTCGCAGGGTCGTATTGATATGCACCGTCGCGAACCAGATGCACGAGAAAATTCCCATTCACTCCCTCGTCGTGGTGCAGCGGAACCAAACCTAAATCATAAAGGCGCAAGATGGCGGCGACTATCAGAATTGCGATTGCCGCGATACGCCACGTTCGATCCGAAATATCAACGTCTCGCGATTCCGGTTCAATCTCGGCGTACTTCGGCTTTCTTCGCGTGCGCCTATTGGGTTTTCGTCTTGTAGAGGCTGTATTCACCGATCTGCCCAACCTTTTGGAATCCGGCAAAGAACTGATCGTTGACGAGCATCTTGTTTCGTTCCAATGGACCAACGACCACGTACTGAATTCTGTACGAATCGATCAAACGTTGTGCTTCAGCGTCGCCGGCATAAATCCGTCTAATCTCAGACTCGCGCTGGGCAAAATCCAAACCATGAGTCCAGATGTGACCCGGATAACCCATTAACGATCTTCTGCCGGTAAGGAATACAGGATCGTTGTGCACCGGTGCGTGCACAATCAACGCATTCGGCGGTGTTTGGTGCTTTACTAGATCTGCAAACTTTATTCCTGACACATCAAAGACCGTGTAGTTCACAGAGCGTAAAGCAATTCCGGCTACGTCGAGAGTACCAGCGAGAACCAAACACACGAACAACACCGCAGCTGCAGCATGCCTGGCCAAGCCGTCACGCCAAATACGTGCTAAGACCAGCGCGACAATTGGCGACGAGGCCACCCACCAGTAGTAAAGCACCTTGATATTGTCCCAAATCCAGGGGGCCATCTTAATGCAATTCGGTACGATGAAGCAGAGAGTAAATGGAAGATAGAAAAATAATTGCAATTTCGTCAGCAACGGATGCTTGCCGCGCCAAAGGAGAGCCACAATTACCAGCGGAATGAACAGACCTGTATTCTTAAACCAAAACCAAACGGGACTCTCTTCACCATGATCCCAACCGAATTCAAGACCGAAGAACGAACTTGCCTTCACCGCACTGTGAGACGTGGACCACAACAGTTGTGGTATGGCGATTATCGATGCTAACGCAAAAAACCAGAACCATTCTCGCCATCTTCGTGTCAGCAGAGCAATACATGAGGCCATTCCCATAACCACGACAAAACTGTGCGCGTGTACCAGAGGTAACAACCCGGCTGCGACGCCTGCCGCAATCATTGGCGGCAAAGCTCGCAATGACCCTGGTTCGTTTGTCGACGCTGACAGTCCGGTTTTAGACTTTTTCGATTTTCGTTTCGTTTGTGGTTGTTTCGACTCACCTTCACTGAGTGGAATATCACCCTGTATGGCGATCCACCATCCTGTAAACGCTATTACCGCCAATGGAAGGCCAAGAAGAAATCCACGCTGCGGAATCAACAGTGCTGAGATAGCGTTACCCCATCGCCAGGTCGTTTCCGGGATAACAGTGAACGATGGCAGAAAATTATTCAAAATCGCCCAAAAACCCCTGCTCTTATATTCGGGCGTGTTAAAGAGCAACACAAAACCAAAGCCGCCGTTGAGGAGCACGAGCAATGGTGTGATTACCGCTGCAAGGCGATCTCGCAGCATCACTAGTGCCCAGCGATGAAGCAGACCCACGAACGCGAACGCGACTACGAAATTTTCGAGAAACATTGAATTGCGCAAATTGGCGCCCAGGCTTACAAACTCGGCAGAGATAAAATCAGAGATAAACGGATAGGTGAATCTTACGCCCGCATACGTCGGGTCTTCTGGCGGGAAATTGTTGCCGAATGAAAATCCGGTAATTACGCTCAAGTGAAATGGCAGGTCACCGAAGTTGTTCAGTAACCCGGTGCTAATTCCCTCGTCTGTTACAATCATCGCCTTGCTAAATACACGCCAAAGCACGATCGCGATCACAACATAAAAAACTACATAGCCGATCGACCTGATATCCGGTCGGGTTGTAAACGTTCGCATCGTGCGCAAGAGTGCAAACAGATCGCCGTTAACTCTTTTGCGATATGGCTGCTTGAATAGAACTATAAAAGGCGCAGCACAGAGAACCGCACTTAGAACAATGCTGGCACGCGCAAGTCCAAGAAATGAGGCTGCTACAAAGCCAATCATTCCCAACGAAGCAAGCCCCAGACACACGCCGGCACAGAGTCGGACCCCAATCGAAGCACGTTCATCGTAAAGATAAGTTGCCAGAGCGCCACTCACCGTGACCAGTAACACGAGCGCAATTGAAGCAATCATCGTTCGACCAGTTAAGCCGGGAACCTGCGTAGCCACACCTGGAAGTTGTAAAGAGCGCGAATTATACGTTAAACCTCGCGATTGCAGCAGCGATCTGTCGGGGAATATGTCCCTTCAGGTTGCTGGGCCCATCTTTGCAGGATTGAAAACAATCGGGTAGTTTGTCGAGACAGTGTAAGAACGCGTCAGGAAGAATGCTGAAGTTCCGGCGCCACTAACGAGGCAGAGAGATGCTACGAGCAGGTATCGTTGGCTTGCCCAACGTTGGCAAGTCGACTTTGTTTAATGCGCTGACCGCTCAGTCGGCGGCGCTCGCCGCAAATTATCCGTTCGCCACAATTGAACCAAACGTTGGTGTAGTGTCAGTACCCGACGAACGTCTACAACCATTAGCGCGACTCGTGAAAACGGAAGTAATAGTTCCTGCAACGGTCGAGTTCCTGGATATCGCAGGTCTGGTTCGCGGAGCCTCAAAAGGTGAAGGACTTGGAAATCAGTTTCTCGCAAACATTCGGGAAACGGATACGGTCGTGCAGGTAGTTAGATGTTTCAATGATGAATCTGTCGTGCACGTAGAAGGTCGCGTTGATCCGGGCCGTGATATAGAAACAATTCAGATTGAGCTTGCCCTTGCCGATCTCGCAACAGCGGAACGACGCCGTGAAAAGGCGATCAAGACTGCAAAGGGGGGAGACAAGTCTGCTCGGGCCGAGTTAGATGTCCTGGATAGGGTTCAACCCGCACTCGAGCAGGGACGTTCCGCCCGTACTGTTGAACTCACGGAAGGTGAACGCAATGTTGCACGAAATTTTTTGTTGTTGACGATGAAGCCAACCATCTACGCTGCCAACGTCGATGAAGTGACGCTGGCGAATGCTGATACTAACCCTATGGTTCAGTCAGTCCAGAAAATTGCAAATGCCGAGGCAGCAGAGTGTGTCGTCATCTGCGCCCAACTGGAAGCGGAGTTAGTGGCACTGTCTGAAAATGAGCGCACTGATTATCTGAGAAGTACAGGAGTGGCAACCAGTGGCGTGGATCGACTCATCAAGAGCGCATATCATCTGTTAGGGCTAATGTCATTTTTGACTGCGGGTGAAAAGGAAGTACGGGCCTGGACTATTTCGCAAGGGACTCGGGCGCAAACGGCAGCGGGAGTGATCCACACCGATATTGAACGGGGATTTATTCGCGCGGAGGTTATCGGTTACGACGACCTGATGCGGGTAGGATCGTATAGCGCGGCTCGGGAGCAGGGCCTATTGCGACTTGAAGGTAAGGACTACATCATGCAGGAAGGCGATGTAGTCCAGTTTAGATTCAATGTCTAAGGGACAAGACAGTCCCCTGTTTACGAATGCATTACGATGTATGTGTAAACGTGAGACCGTTATGGAGCGGCGACTTTTGAAAGTCGCCGCGGCCGAAGTCAGCGAAGCAGCGCCCGAATGCCAACAAGAATCAGATAGCCAACTGCCAAAACAACTGCCACCTTTATCGCCAGCACCGCCAGTCCAATCAAAAACCCTATTATGCCCAGCGTAATTCCTGCTACCTTCAGAACCAGTGGAATGCCTACGGCAAAAACAAAGACCCCCAGAAAGATCATACCCACAATTCTCAAGACATCTCGTGCTTCTTTCATCTCATCTTCTCCATCTCGCCCCATCGTCGGTTTCTGTCCGCAGCAGGTATACGAACATTCATAAGATACCGTTCCATTGAAGATTGTCGACACATTGGTTAACGACTCGGATAACTTGACTTGATTCCTTTCGAGTGTGCAACACTCTGTGGGTGGTCGCCTGTTTGTTTCTTTTCGGCGATAATTATACACGCTTGCTATCATGATAAACCGTCAACCTCCAAGTCTTTTCGCCGAAACAGACTTCGACTCTGCGTCGGCATCAACCCCGGCTCCCCTCGCCGAACGAATGCGCCCGCAGTCACTGCAGGAATTCGTCGGGCAAACCCACCTGGTCGGAGAAGGGCGCGTTCTGCGACGGTTGATTGAAGGCGGCGGCACCTTGCCATCTTTGATTCTATGGGGCGCGCCCGGAACAGGCAAAACAACTCTGGCGAGATTGCTCGCTGAGAAAAGCGGCCTGCGTTTTATTCCGCTGTCGGCGGTATTCTCAGGAGTCAAAGATCTCCGCGAAGCAATTCAACACGCGCGCGCTGAACGTGGTTACGGTAAGCGTACCGTTCTCTTCATCGACGAAATCCATCGTTTCAACAAAGCGCAGCAAGATGCGCTGCTGCATGCCGTGGAGAATGGAACCATCACGTTAATCGGAGCGACAACCGAAAACCCGTCTTTTGAAGTGACGGCTGCATTATTGTCACGTTCCCGAATCCTCGTACTCAACCAACTCAGCGAAGAAGAAGTAAAGGTAATCCTTCAGCGCGCGCTGCGAGACAGTCCGCGGGGACTGGGTGATTATCGGGCCCAGGTTTCAGACGAACTTCTCGGACGGATTGCCCACTCGGCAAATGGTGATGCACGGGTTGCGCTAACTGCCTTGGAAGCGGCTGTGGAATCGACGGCCCCTGACGAAACAGGCGTCAGAGTTGTTACTGAACAAACTGTCATTGAAGCACTTGGTCGGGCCCATTACGCATACGACAAAGGCGGAGAGGAACACTACAACCTTGCCTCCGCGTTGATTAAGTCGCTGCGTAATTCGAACGTCGATGCGTCGCTCTACTGGCTCGCACGAATGATCGAGGGGGGAGCCGATCCGGTTTTTATCGCGCGCCGGCTTTGTATTCTTGCATCCGAGGATGTTGGACTCGCAGACCCTCAAGCAATGGTACAAGCCGCGGCTGCCGCAGACATAGTGCAACTCATCGGTTTGCCGGAAGCATTATTTCCGTTATCGCAGGCTACGGTCTACCTGGCGCAGGCGCCGAAGTCTAATGCCGTTAAGAATGCCTACCATCGTGCCTTGAGTGATGCGATGGAAACGGCGCGCGAGCCAGTTCCAATGCACTTGCGAAACGCTGTCACGCCGCTGATGAAACGGATCGGTTACGGCGCTGAGTACCGTTACGTGCACGACGATCCAGCCGCAAAGGACGAAATGCAGTGCTTGCCTGAGCGACTGCAAGGTAGAAAGTATTTCGTTTCAGAAAGTGAGCCAGAAGGTAACGATTAGAGGTGACGAATCGAAGGTGAGCACTGGGAAGACCGGGAAAGAGCTGGCATTTCTTTACGATCTGTTTATCGCGCCCGACTGGGGCGACAGGTTCGCTGAATTGTTGGATGAACATGTCATTCTACCGCCAGAGGGAAAAGCGTTGTACCTGGCCGCTGGGACGGGCGGACATGCGATGGCCATGCAGGAGCGTGCCGAACAAAAGCTAACGTTCCTTTGTGTGGATGAGAATGATGAATTTCTCGAACTCGCTCGGCTTAAAGCGACAACGACAAATCCGCAGGTCGATTTCAGACAAGCGACGTTGGATCATTTGCCCCTTACGGACAATGAATTCAATCTCGTCGTTGCTAACGCGTCTCTAATCGCTCGGGAACGAATGAGACAAGTCTTCGCGGAAATGGTAAGGGTGGCTGCTGCAGGCGCCACTATCGCACTAGCGCTACCAACCGCCTCCAGCTTTGGTGAATTCTTCTCGATTTATTGGGAAGCCCTCCATAATTCGGAGCTACTTGATCTTGAAGGCGGGGTAGAGAATCTAATTACTGAACTTCCAACCATCTCAGATATGGAACAGATTGCGAAAGACGAGGGATTAATCGAAGTAAGTTCCTGGTCAAAAATTGAAGAGTTCGATTACGACTCAGGTGAGGAGTTTCTGAGGTCGCCGCTAGTTTCAGACTTTCTGATGAGAGACTGGCTTGCGTCTGTTCCTGATAGAGTCAGATCAGAGGTGTCAGATGAGATCTCAAGAATAATCAACGAGGAACGACATGAAGCGAACTTCGCACTGACAGTAAAGGCAACTCTGGTCCTGGGCCGTAAGGTTCGTACACAGTGAAAGGCCGGTCTACTTCTCGCCTTTTTTCGGCTCCTTTTCGCCTTCGTCCAAGCCTTCCTTAAACGCCCTCTTACTTTGTCCTAAGGCCTTTGCCAGTTGCGGCAAACGTGTTGCCCCAAACAGCAAAAAGATTACAACGGCGATTACGAGAAGTTCGGGGGTTCCTAAACCTCCGATCGCCAATACGGTGTTACTCATAATTTTCCTCTTTTCCCGAGCAGATGGTAACGTGCTATTTAGTCGCGACCGCCCGATTCATAAAACAAGTACTTTCTCCACGTTTCGTCTGCACGACCCAGATACCTCATGATCTGGCGGTTCACGTGAAGGGAGAAACCTCTCGGGCGTCGCAACAAATGCATGCCGGACTCTTCCGGCGTTCGGTTGCCTTTCTTGTGATTGCAGCGCTTGCAACACGCAACAAGATTATCCCACGCCGACTCCCCACCGCGCGAGCGCGGTAACACATGGTCCAACGTGAGCTCTGACGGCGGATATTGCCTCCCACAGTACTGGCACGTCGAATGGTCGCGCAGCAAAATGTTCTTACGCGAGAGTGAACGTCTCTCAAACGGAATGTGGATGTACTCTATCAGACGGATTACGGATGGAGCGTGAATCGAGAGCTTTTGCGAGTGGAGCATGTGCCCGTTGTGCTCTTCCACCCGCGCTACCCCCTTAAAGATCATCACTACGGCGCGCCTTTCAGTGCACACGTTGATTGGCTCAAAGGAAGTATTTAGCACCAATACGCGGCCGTTCATAGTGACCTTGATATTACGCGAGCGTGGAAGACAGTGTCAAAAATATGTCCCGTGTTAAGCCTTGGATCCCTGAGTTACCGCCGAGTGAGAGTGCACTTATCGTACTGTGCGGGCAATTGTCAGGACAAAAACCCGACTCGCTCCAGCTGCCAGCAAAACGTCGGCACAAGCGGACACAGTCGCGCCGGTGGTAAAGACATCGTCGACCAAAAGGACCTCTTCTTTGTTAATCAGCTTCTGATGAACAACAGTGAAAGCATTCGCGACGGTCTCCTGCCTGCCTTTTGCATCCAGCCCTGCCCGATACTTCTCTGAATGGGTAACTCGCTCTACACTTACTTCATTCATCGGTACACCCACACATTTGGAAACAGCTGAAGCAATCAATGCTGCTTGATTAAAACCTCTCGCCTTTTCACGTGCCGGATGCAGCGGCACAGGAATGATGACACTGGTTCGATCCAGCGGTGGACGTCGAGCGGCAGTTCCCAGCAACTGAACCAAGTGCTCTGGTAAATATGGCTCGCGCTTTAAAGCCAATACAACTGCACGCAACGCCGCTTCGTAAACTCCGCATGCACGTGCGGCAGAGTACGCGTGTTCATCGCACGTATGGCATCTGACCTGATCCTGCTTGTCGCGCGCGACTAGACTGCGAGCTGGTCTCCCGCATTTCCAGCACACTGTTGTGGCTTCGCCGAACAAGCGGGTCGCGCTCCAGCACGTTGTACAAACAACGCCGAGCGATCGCCGTTCAACGCTCCCAGAACAAATGCTACACGCTTGCGGGTACATCACCGTGAGCAGAGCGTCACCAATCGAATTCAGAGATTGCGTAAGGCGCATAGGAATAAATCGCTAAAAAAAATGCGGCCTACCGAAAGGAGGCCGCTTGCAAACGTTAATCTTCGTCTTCGCCTAGTAACCCTCGTTCTTGCAGGTCCTGGCACCGAACACAGTGTCGCGCCCATGGCACGGCTTCCAGTCGCTTTTCTGTTAAGGCCTCGCCACAGTGAACACACTTCCCATAGCCGCCTGATTCAATACGATCCAAAGCTTCATCAATGAGGTTCAATAACTGACGATCGTTATCAGACATGGATACTAACAACTCTTTCGTATAAGCATTGGCCGCCATGTCGGCCGGATCTTGCGTCGCCTCGGCGTCGCGCTCGCGACTATAGAGCTCAGCCGCCTGTACTTGTCCAACCAGACCCTCGCGCCGCGCCAATAATTTGTCGCGGAAAACCTTTAACCGACGTTTATCCATGCTTTCTTAATCCTCCACCCACTTGTTACCGCAATCGAATCCCGCATCTATCCAGAATCACTTTTGATAAGGCATCCCATGCAAAATTGTGTATGCCCGATACAGTTGTTCCAACAACAGCACGCGCGCCATTTCATGTGTCAACGTTAACTGAGAAAGTGACCACCGCTTGTTTGCCCGCTGCAGCAAGTTGTCTGACAATCCCTCAGGTCCGCCAACTACAAACGCTACCTCCTTAACGGCGCTGTTTTCCCAGCTCTGTACCTGCCGAGCGACTTCCGCCGACTTCCACTCAACGCCTCCGGGATCTAACATCACGTTGACAGAGCCGGAACGAAGCGCGTCTGAGATGCGCTTAGACTCCTCCTCGATGCCCGCGCCCGGCTTCTCGCGCAATTCCGTATACTCGCAGCGACAGAAGTGGGAGAGTCGATCTGAATACTCCTCCACCAGCGCACGAAATCTGGCATCGCGAGTCTTTCCAGGCCAGATGAATCTGAAGCGCATTACGTTCTAGTGAGTTAGCTTATAACGGGCGATCTTCTCGTACAGATTTTTGCGGCTGATCCCCAACACGCGTGCGCATTTGGTCTTATTGCCCCCGGTAGCATTCAATACTTCCGCTATATACTCAGCTTCGACTTGCGCCAACGTTCGTGCGGTGGCGTGTCGATTTCGCACTCGCGCAGCAACGCGAACAGTTTGAGGCAAGTCATTTTCTTCAACAAAGCTGTTGTTAGCCACGACCACCGCTCGCTCAATGATGTTCGACAACTCTCGCGCGTTTCCCGGGAAGTCATAGGCCGCCAGTAACTCAGCAGCCTCGGCAGCGAGCCGATCTACCTTCAGCCCGTGCTTTCGAGCGTGCTGTTTGATAAAGAACTGACACAGCTTTGGAAAATCAGCGCAACGATCACGCAAGGCCGGTACTACGATATGTATGACATTCAATCGATAGAAAAGGTCTTCACGAAATCGACCCTGCTTTACAGCATTTACGAGGTCGACGTTCGTGAGAGCTATGAACCGGGCATCGACTTTGATTGTGCGACGTCCTCCGAGCCTCTCAAACTCGCGCGACTCGATAACTCGCAAAAGTTTTGCCTGCGCATCTCTTGATAGGTGCGCTATCTCGTCCAGAACGAGGGTACCCTTTTGTGCGGCCTCGAACCGTCCCGGCTTCGCCTCAGACGCTCCGGTGAAGGCGCCTTTTTCGTAACCAAACAACTCAGCTTCGAAAAGCTGGCCGGGAAGTGTCGCGCAGTCGATCTTTACCATCGGCTGCCCACTTCGCGGCGATTTTGCATGAATAAAGAGCGCCAGCAGATCCTTGCCGACGCCAGATTCACCGCTAATCAACACATTTGTATCTGTCGCAGCTACTCGTCCAGCGAGACGTACCGCCTCGCGCATTAGTTCAGAGCGCGCGAATACATCGATCACGATTCTCGTCTCAAAGAGCTGTTTGGTGTTGAATCGCTTTCCTCGGGCAGCGCGACGCGCTTCGCTTCGCGCCAAAGCCGTTCAAGGTCGTAAAATGATCGCGCCTTCCGTTCAAACACATGGACCACAAAATCACCATAGTCGAGCAACACCCACTCTGCGGTCTTGTAACCTTCAACACGTGCAGCGACGATGCCCTGCCGTTTCAGACTTTCATAAACCTCGTCTGAAATAGCCTGTACTTGACGTTCATTCGCGCCACTCGTGAGAAGAAAGAAATCTGTGAAGCTCGCAATTTCGCGCAAATCCAGAAGGACCACATCCAACGCTTTCTTTTCGCGTGTGGCATGCAGCGCAAGTAACACGTGATCGTCGATTTGGTCGGCGACGGCATCTGCCTGAGCCTGCGTCCGGGCAGCCACTTGCGGGTTTAACGATTGTTCCTTTATTGACGAATTATGCTTCATGCACTTCTCTATAGACTTCGTACTTCCTTATGTAGTCGGCCACGGATGGCGTCACGAAATCGGTTAATAGTTCGTACTGACCTTGTCGGGCTGCTCTTCTGATGTCGGTTGCCGAAACGTCTCTCATAGCCACGTCTGTTAGAAAGATTCGTGGCTGGCCCTGTTCAATGCTCGGGCTTTTTTCAGCTCCCCGCAGATCAATCACTCGTTGGCGGAGTTCATTACCGACGTGCGTCTCAAGCAATTCATAGCCGGGCCGCGTGACGACTACGTGGTTCACCATTCCGAGCAAACGTTCCCATTCACGCCAGGTTGTAATCTCGCTCCATGAATCAGCTCCCATGATGAAGAAGAGCGCGGCATCATCGCTGAACACTGACTGAAAATGCGTAACACTATCGACCGTGTATCGCCGGCCGGGTCCATTAAGTTCAAAGGTCGACACAACGAACCGATGGTCATACTGCGTTGCCAATGCGAGCATTGCATACCGGTAAATAGGTGCTGTCACAGGACTCCCCGTCTTGTGCGGCGCCCTTTGGGCCGGCACGAAGAGCACCTGCTCGATATCAAATAACCGGCAAACGCCGCGAGCAACTTCAAGGTGGCCTAAATGGACAGGATCAAATGTCCCGCCGTAAAGACCGATACGCCTCTTTGCGCTCATACTTACAAACTTAACTGAACCGCTTCCAATTTTTCGTTTTCCCGCAACTCGGATAACTTGTTGAAAATATCGTTTATGAGCGGTCTGACACCTTGGTTCGCCGCAGAAGAGATCGCATAAAACGGACGGCCGTCATCAGCAGCTTTTTGCTTTAGACTTTCCACTCGCTGTGGCTCATCAAGAGCATCGATCTTGGTGGCGATGACGAACTGCGGTCTAACGGCCAAGGCCACATTGTAGGACGCTAACTCACGATTAACCGTCTCGTAATCCAGCACGGGATCGCGACCAGACACTGACGACACATCCACCAGGTGCAGCAACAGTCTGGTCCTTTCAATATGCCGGAGAAACCGATCACCAAGGCCCGCTCCAGCATGGGCACCTTCAATCAGTCCAGGGATATCTGCGATCACAAACGTCCGAAACTCTCCCAAGTCTACTACCCCAAGATGCGGCTCTAGCGTCGTAAATGGATAGTCTGCGACTTTCGGTCGAGCTGCTGACACGGTCGAAATAAATGTGGATTTTCCGGCATTCGGAAAGCCCACTAGGCCCACCTCAGCGAGCAATTTAAGCTCGAGTTGCAATTCACGTTCTTCGCCCTCTGTTCCTGACTGGTGATACCGCGGCGCGCGGTTGGTTGATGTGGCGAAGTGGGAGTTACCAAAACCTCCGCGGCCACCGCGAGCGGCCAGCCATTGACTGCCATCCTGCACGAGATCCGACAACAACTCTCCGTTGGCCGCATTAAAAACCTGAGTGCCGACCGGGACCCGAATAACAAGATCAGCACCGTCGTGGCCTGAGCGATTAGATCCCTCTCCATGTAAACCGCGCCCGGCAGAATGTTGTGGGTTGTACCGAAGATGAAGCAGAGTATTAAGAGAAGAATCTGCTACGAGGATAACGTCTCCTCCGCGACCGCCGTCGCCACCTGAAGGACCACCACGGGGGACAAACTTCTCGCGCCGGAAAGCTGTAACGCCGTTACCTCCGTCTCCCCCTTGGACATGAATCTTGACTCGATCGATAAACATCTAAACTGAAAGCGACGCCTGATCCACGATTACTCGGGCCAGGCGTCGCTGATCTTCTCGGTCTTTTGCCTAGGCAGCAGTTTGCTCCGGCGGATAAACGCTGACGAACTTTCCAGCGCGACCTTTGTCTTCAAATTTGACTACGCCATCAATCAGCGCAAAGAGCGTATCGTCCTTGCCTCGCCCGACGTTGTTACCTGGTTTCCACTTTGTGCCTCGCTGGCGCGCGATGATGTTGCCCCCCAAGACGCGTTCACCACCAAACTTCTTCAAACCCAGTCGTTGCGCGGAAGAGTCGCGACCGTTTCGAGATGAGCCAACTCCCTTTTTGTGTGCCATAGAAAAACTCCAGTTACAACTATCCAATTGAATCGATTTTGACGACTGTATAACCCTGACGGTGACCACGCGTTCGTTTGTACTGCTTGCGCCGTTTCTTCTTAAAGACGACGAGTTTTTGATCGCGCCCGTGCTCAACTACGGTCGCGGAAATACGATTCGACTCGCCTCCGCCAGACATAAGGAGCGCCTCGAGCTCAACAGAGCTTCCCGCATCAGCGGCAAGAGAGGGTACCCGGATAGTCTGTCCCTCTGTCACTACAAATTGTTTTCCACCGGCCTTAATAATCGCGTGTGACATATCTTCTGACCTCTCAGACGGCCTAAATCCCCATAGAAAAGTCGAACATTATAGGGAAGCATTTTGTAAACAGCAACCGCTCAACCTCGCCTCGCTCCGGCGACCAGGTCGCCACTATTTTTCCTGGAATTGCGGGCCGTGAAGTATTCCATGAAATTCGTTGAAATGTCGCCTGCCTGAAAACGCGGATCGTCCATGATCTTTAAGTGCAATGGAATGGTTGTCTTAATACCTTCGATCACCATCGCCTCCAGCGCTCGCTTCATCCGCGCAATCGCAAGCTCACGCGTACGTGCATGGACGATGACCTTTGCTATCATCGAGTCATAAAAAGGCGATACGCGATAACCGGCATACACAAATGTGTCCACACGTACACCTGGTCCTCCCGGTAAGTTAAACGCGGTGATAACTCCTGGGGAAGGCGCAAACGTTTCGGGGTTTTCTGCATTGATGCGGCATTCGATTGCGTGCCCGACGATGAGTAGATCGTCCTGTGTGTAGCCCAGTGGTTCTCCCTCTGCGATTCTAATTTGATTGCGCACGATATCAGCCAGTGTCACCATCTCAGTGACGGGATGCTCAACCTGAATCCGCGTATTCATCTCCAGAAAATAAAACGAAAACGTGTCGGCGTCGACCACGAACTCGACCGTTCCGGCGCTGGCATAGCGCTCCTGCTTGCACAAGCGCACCGCGGCGC
>JBHEMC010000048.1:0-31666 GCA_046262775.1 Pyrinomonadaceae bacterium
GATTCTGCCTTCGACACCGCCACCCTGAACATGTGCGGCACCGGATGCTGTCAATATTAGGGCCAAAAGCAGGAGGAAAGAAACAACTGCGGTTTTGAAATTAACCATCTTGGTACCTCGCGAGAATCAGAGGAAGTTGAAAACGTGAGATCGAGGATCAAGTCAACGCGCTGATTATTTCGCGAGAGTCGTCGAACGTCAATGGAAACAATTTCCGGTGGGCACACCAGCGCTGCCCTGCTTAATACTGGCAGCCATAAGACGGCGCACACTTGTGTCCGCCAAGTCTGGCGTAGATGCTTAATCTTCGTTGGAATTAGTAACAACCGTCCAGTTGAAAGCTGTTAACAAACGAGACGGATTGCCCAAGCATTTCGGCGAGTCTGGTTGTTGTTCCGCTAGCTGAATTCTTGTGACAGGGAGGCGGCACTCACTGCGTCGATTTGCCCCTCTTCCAACCCGCGCACCTGGTTATAGCGTCAGTTGAACATCACTGGCTAACGTGGCATTCTCCATAAAACCACGTGCTACAAGAAAAGATTAAAATACGGCTACTGAAAAAGATGGGTGAAGCGATTGCCGACTTTTCAATGATTGAAGACGGCGACCGTCTGATGGTCTGTTTGTCTGGTGGAAAAGATAGCCACACTCTTCTCGATCTCCTCCTCGATATCCGCCACCGTGCTCCGGTCCATTTCGAAATACTCGTGGTCAATCTCGATCAAAAGCAGCCCGGCTTTCCTGATGATGTTCTTCCTGCTTATTTACGCGAAGTTGATGTGCCTTTCCGCATCGTTGAGCGCGATACGTACTCGATTGTTAAGCGCCTTGTTCAGGACGGTAAGACTTACTGCTCGGTTTGCTCTCGTTTACGGCGAGGAATTCTTTACAACGTAGCAGTCGAAGAAAATTGCAATAAAATAGTGCTGGCGCATCACGCGGACGATATCCTGGCAACTTTTCTTCTGAATCTGTTTTTCGTGGGCACGCTCAAAGCGATGCCGCCGATTTTGCGTTCGAAAGATGGTCGCAACACGGTCATTCGTCCGTTGGCGTATTGCTGGGAGGCTGATATCGCTGAATACGCTGCGATAAAGCAGTTTCCAGTCATTCCCTGTGATCTGTGCGGGTCGCAAACGAACCTGAAGCGCGCTCGCGTGAATCGATTGATCGTTGATTTGCAGAAAGAGATCCCGCACATCAGGGCGTCGATGCTGCGCGCTCTTCGAAATGCTGTTCCAACTCACTTGCTGGACCAGCAGTTGTTTGATTTCAAGAGTCTTGGATCACCCACTGGTGTTGTAAGCGACGAATTAGATCTTGCTATTGGTCACACTGACGAGGACCTTAGACCCGCACTGGCTACTCTTAGTTCGCTGAACCTATGACAGCAAAACCTCGCGAGCTTGACCTTAGCGCATTCCCGCCTGGGTCGGTTACTGAATACACAACACTAGTTTGTCTCGCCTGCATATTCGACATCTTTACAGGACAGCTCGGTATCGCACCTCGTTCAGCTTATTCGGAAATAAAGCGGTACGTTCCAACAGTTGAAGAGCTGACGTCGCAACGCGCGGTCAGGCCGTTTTTCGATAGCGAAGAGAAGAACCCACGATGTCCCTCTTGCAACTCAGCCAAGCGCTGGCACGCTCGACTCGACACTTTCAGCATTGAAGGTGGGAGGGCTACCGACGCACCACGCCGCGCGTTGATCAAAACGCTGGCACACAAGGCCGATCAGTTTTACGTCAGCGAGAGAAAATCAGATCGACGGACTGCATTGTTCGAGTGGCTCGACACTTTGCGGATAACGCTGGATTTGGCTGATCCGGGTTGGTTACTGCAGGCAACAAGAAGTTTTCTCCAACGGCGTGAACCGAAAACCGATTGGCTAAGCGTATTTGAGGGTGTACGCGCGATTCGTCCATCTTCCCGGCTGACTGAAGGTTGGGAGCGCCAGAGCAGGCGGTTGTTTATTGCGCCATCCCTCTACAACGAAGCGCTATTTGTACAGTACCTGGTCAGCCGATCACATGAACATGGCGGCCGCACGTTGGAAGGTCGACTAACGTTGATGCAACTAATTAGGCGCTTGCGTAAAGCGGGTTATTTCCAGGCGCAACCGATTGTTGCTAGCGACGAGTTTGAAATTCTCGAGCAGATCATTGATATGGTTGCGGGAACAGGGCCGCTCAAAATTTATGTCGTCGTCGACCGGCGAGAGTTTTTGGAAAAGGCCAAATCAGTCTACGCGAGTTATGCGTAATTTCGGATAGACATTTACCTCGGAAGGTCTTTCCGTACCGTGCTGAACGACATTTGATGCAGGGTTCGGCAACATCGAGTCGTCCGATAAACTTCAGTTTGTCGCCTGCTAGATTGTATTCAATACAGTATTCGCAAAGCACTTTCGCTTTGTCTGCGTATGCGTATTCGCGACCTCGACAAACTAAAGTTTATCGGACATCAGGCGCGACAAACATTTATCGGACGACTAGGGTCGGGGCAACGAGAACGGATCTGCCTTGGGTTTATATTTATCGATTAACTCTTGTAGTCCGGTGTCTGAGTTGTTGTGCCGAAATTTGTAGTACGTTAGCAGATCTCCCGAAACCTGCTGCAGCAACGGCTGGTATTCCGGCTTGTTCGCCGCCAGCGCCGCCACATGCGCATAAACATCGACGATATTGTCAATCAAAGCTTCGAGCTTCTTTAACGTCTCTTCCTTCGGCGGACCAGCCGGCATCGTCTTATAACTTTGCGCTAACTTCGTATACTCCTCGTTTACCAACAACCCAAGCAAGGCGTAGTTTGATGGATCGTTTGGCCCGATAATGACCGCCTTTTCCAGCCGTGTTTTGGCCTCAGCCGCATTTCCGGTCATGTAGTTCAGCAACGCCGTCTGCTGATATAGCTGGGCCAATGCCGCTTTGTGGTTGTTCCACGAAGTGTCGTCCATGTTCGCCGGCTTTTTGTTCGCCTCGATCAGTTCAATAGCCTTGAGGCCGTACTGCAGCGACTGCGCGACGTATTTTGGATTTTTGTTTTTTGCTTCCTCCGTGCCCGTAAGAGTCATTTGCACCAGGACGTGTACGTCTTCAGGGTTCTTTGCCAGTACCTCGCCGGCAAGTTTGAATGCATCATCAACGCGATTGCTGCCGGCATAGGCATCGACCAGAACAGTCTTGAGTAGGTCCTGTTCCGCCGGCTCTGTGAAAATCGTCAGAGCTTTTTCGGCCAGTGTTGTTGCCTGCGCCGCGTCTTTCGTCTTTTCAATTTGATCGGCGAGCATGTCGACGATGCGACCACGAGCGTTACTCCTCGGATACTTCTTCATGAAGTCTTCTACAGCCGTCATCTTCGCGACAGGGTCTGCCATTGCATTGATGGCCGTAAGGGCTTTCATTTCTGCCTCAGGAACCTTTGGTTGCCCCTGGCCCTGGAATAACGCGCTGGCATGGAGCGGAACGCTGAAAACGACGAGTATTGCGAAGAGCACGACGAGCGCGCGCATAGTTCCGTGGTTGATATTCATGATTCTATTCTGATGAGCAAAGTGGATTAGCAACTGATGCAGTTGATGCTTCGGATAATGCGTCACACCGCGTCGCCGATGCAAGTTACGAACGCAGGCCCAGAGTGCCGCAGATCTCACAATTGCCTGACTATTGCGAAACGGAATCTATGAAATGGGGGTAATCTACGGACCTGCCTCTAACAATCCAGTTGTTCGCGTCGATAGTGGTGTGTTACCGGACGTCGCCTGCCGATGCCAATCGCGTTGCGCGAGATGATTAAGGTTGGTGGTAGTTGTCGGCGTTTGAATTCATTCACCGGCGACTCGACTCGATTGAGTACGTCGTAGACAAGTTCAGCGTCTAGTCCAATCGCAATGATTTCTTTCGGAGTCGCCTTCTGCTCGAAGTACATCCGCAGGACCTGGTCCAACTTGTCGTAAGGCGGGAGCGACTGATCGTCAAATTGATTCGGCGCGAGTTCCGCTGATGGACGTTTGTCGATTATCGACTGTGGTATTACATCACCGTTGCGATTGATGTACTTTGCAAGCGCGTAAACTTCGGTTTTCAAAACGTCCCCGATTACAGCAAGACCACCATTTGTATCGCCGTATAGCGTGCAATAGCCGAGCGCAAGTTCTGACTTGTTACCGGTGGACAGGAGCAGGCGTCCTTCAGAATTAGAGATCGTCATCAGGATATTGCCACGCAGCCGCGACTGCAGGTTTTCGGTAGCGCGCGAGCTGCTTTCAGCCGTTGGCGCCGGCAAGCGCAATTCATTTAGCAGCACCGTAAATGGTTCGCTAATTGGATGCTCGACAACCTTCATGCCGAGGCGTTGCCCCAGGGCGAACGAATCTTCGATACTCGAGCGCGACGAGTAGGGAGACGCCATAGTAACAGCGAGCACGTTTTCCGCACCCAACGCGTCACAGGCGAGTGCACTGACGAGGGCCGAATCGATTCCGCCCGAGAGGCCGATCACCGCAGTCGTAAACCCGTTCTTGCGTGCATAGTCATGAATGCCGAGTACGAGTGCGCGGTAAACGGTTTCGATGTCATTGCCCGGCAGACAGCGCGTGTCTGCCACTTCGGAATCCAGATCAACTGTTCCGATGAACTCTTCAAACGGTGGCGCCTGGAGAATTATCTTCCCACGGCGATCGGCTACGATGCTGGCGCCATCGAAGATGACACCGTCGTTACCCCCAACAAGATTTACAAACACCACGGGCAAACCGGCGGCCTCGGCGCGATGCGACACCATCGCGCATCGTTGGGCCATCTTGCCTTTGTTATATGGTGATGCATTCAACGAAACCAGCACATTGGCGCCTAAGTCAATTACTTCGTCCGCTGGATCGTTTGCATACAAACGTTCTCGCCAGAAAGTCTTGTCGTTCCAAAAGTCTTCGCAAACGGTTACGCCCAGTTCGCAATTTGGAAGTGAAAACACGTGACGTTCGGATGCGGGTTGAAAGTATCGCGGGTCATCAAACACGTCGTACTCCGGAAGGAGCGTTTTGTCAGCAAAACCGAGGAGTTTACGATCTCGAATGACAGCGGCGGAATTGTAGAGGCGGCGACCTGTGGGTGAATCTGAAGGTCTCACGGTCCCGACTACGGCGGTCACTCCTTCTGTCGCCGCGATTATTTTGTCCAACGGCTTCAGCGCACATCGTTGCAGATCTCGATCCAGAAACCAGTCAAGCGACGTATAGCCCTGGATACTGACTTCGGGGAGAACTACCAGATCAGATTGATCTCTCTTGCCCAGTTCGATTGCGCGAATAATGCTCGCAGTGTTGCTTTCGAAGTCGCCATTAATGGTGTTGATTTGACCGACAGTTACGCGCACGTGAATGGTATGTGTCCAGCAGTTTTCTTAAACACAGATCGTGCACTTTTGCAGCGTGAAGCGCAAATGCAGTTTTCAAGGACCAGCCACAGGTTTACGCGGCCAGACACGGAGTAGTTGACGAATTCGAGGAGTCAGGCACTGTTGTATGGTGCGAATCCAAAAGCAAAGTTTTGTGTGTAGTGTTCGCTGAATCCTGGGGAGAATGCTGCGTGAAGATCTTGGCGGAGGGGACAGGACTCGAACCTGCATAGCCTTTCGGCCGGCGGTTTTCAAGACCGCTGCACTACCATTATGCGACCCCTCCGCAGTGTGGCAGACAGAATATAGCTCAAAGGTGCTTTTGCGACAAAAACCAACGCGCTACATTCAGCAAAGCATTGCTATTAGTCCGCTTGCATCGCGACTTTCACAAGGGCTTTGCCGCCCGGATGTGCGGCGGGCTCGCCCCGCCCATGCGCGGCCTTCTGATTCGCTCTATGCCCCTAATGCGCACTTCGCGCCTGACGTCGCTTTTCAGAGCCAAACAACCTGGGATTTCAACAGCGTCTGGGCTCGTCGAGACAGATTGAATTTACAGGTCGAGTCGCACAATGAACGGTGGACTGAGGTACCGAAGCGGTCCCGATCGGCTGCGTAGGCGGTGAGAATGGCAGGCGCAAAGCGCGCACCGGCGTTCAAATAGGAAAAGCGCACGGCGGGGCAAGCCCCCGCCGCAAATCCCGCTGCTAAGCCGTTGCGAAAGTCCTACAATCCCGAGCCACCGGCAGATGTTCATCATTATCTGCACCCGCAGCGACTGTTGGGTGACACTCACGCGTGAATAGATTTTCCCAACTGGTTGACCTCGGCAGGCTAGATTAATCAGGCTAGATTAATATAGAGAAACAAGCGGCAGTCGATACAAAAATCTTGAGCACTTTGTCGATTCCTGGTGGTCTCATTCGATTAACTGTTGAGAATTTGACGGCGAACTCCGCCGGTAGTCGAAACTCCCAAAAACGAAATTTTTCAGACAAGGAGAGCTTACAATGCCAGCTCAAAGCACGAGTCGGAAGGAGATCGAAACGATGGCCACACCAGGGCAAAAGATTACCCCATTCTTATGGTTCGACACCCAGGCCGAAGAAGCCGCGAACTTCTACACATCCATTTTCAAGGACTCGAAAATTCTCGATATCACTCGATATGGAGATCTCGGTCCCGGTCCAAAGGGCTCAGTGATGACCGCCAGTTTTCAACTTAATGGTCAAACTTTCGTCGCACTCAATGGCGGACCACTCTTTAATTTTACGCAAGCTGTATCGTTTGTTGTGAATTGCGATTCACAGCAGGAGGTCGACTATTTCTGGGACAAATTGTCCGAAGGCGGCCAAATACAACAATGCGGATGGTTGAAGGATAAATACGGACTCTCATGGCAGATTGTGCCGATCGAAATGATCACGTTGTTACAGGACAGCGATGCTGTTAAATCGCAACGTGTCTTCGGCGCTTTGATGCAGATGACAAAGATCGACTTGCTGAAATTGAGAGAAGCGCACGACCAACAGTAGGTGGCGCTGAAAAGAAAACTGCACACAAAATCAATTCGGGCGTGCTTGAGTGCGTTACCTCACAAAGTAACATGCACTCTCACGCCTGATCTTTGTTCGGAATTGCGGAGACAGCTATGCAAAACGGAAATACTGAAATGCCGTACCGCACCTTAGGCCGTACAGGTATCCAGGTTTCGCTGATTGGCCTTGGTGGATGGCACCTCGGATTTGATTACATCGAGGATCAGGAGAGCATCAGAATCATTCGTACAGCGGTCGATAACGGCATCAACTTTCTCGACAACTGTTGGGATTACAATGAAGGCGCCAGCGAGCGCCGCATGGGCAGGGCGCTCCGTGATGGATACCGCGAACGGGTTTTTCTCATGACGAAGATCGACGGTCGCACGAAAGACGAAGCTACAAAGCAACTCGAGGAATCGCTCGACAGGCTGCAGACCGATTACATCGATCTCGTTCAGCACCACGAAATACTTCGTTACGAAGATCCACATCGCATTTTCGATGAGTAAGGAGCGAACGCGGCTCTGATTGAGGCCCGCAATGCGGGAAAGATTCGCTTCATCGGTTTCACAGGGCATAAAGACCCGCGCGTTCATCTCTACATGTTGGAAGTAGCACGCGAAAACGGCTTTCAGTTTGACACTGTGCAGATGCCGCTTAACGTAATGGACGCTCACTATCGAAGCTTCGAGAAGATGGTGTTGCCGGAACTTGTTAAGAACAATATTGGTGTTTTGGCGATGAAGACCCTGGCAAATGGTACGATTTTAGAATCGAAAACTGTAACCGCGATCGAGTGTTTGCATTACGCGATGAATTTGCCGACCTCGGTAGTGATTACCGGCTGTGAGTCGATGGACAACCTTGAGCAGGCGCTGACAGCAGGGCGGACTTTTGAGCCGATGAGTGATGACGAAGTTCAATCGATGCTAGGGAAAACTGAACAGGCTGCTGCGCGGGGTCAATATGAATTATTCAAAACGACATCAATCTACGATGGCACAGCGCAACATCCGGAGTGGTTGGGTGAAGAACCACCCAACGTGCAGCGCGTGATGCAGAATTCAATCAGCCAGCAATGGCTATTGAGTCAGCCAGCAATGGCTATGGATTGCGGATAAACAATTCTGTAATCAGGCCAACCTCAAGTTATCCCTGTTGCTCTCATTCGACTGAGCAACTCGGTCCACCCGTTCCGCGATTAATCAATATGGTAATGGTTTGATCGACATCGCTCATCGTAATGATGCACTCATATTAATTCTTCAAGTCTTGCCAAAACCTCTATTGTGTGAGTTCGCCGCGGCATACGGTGGCCGATTGCGCGGGGACTACATAGCCTGGCTGACTGGCTGCGGAACTGGAACGAATCGTTGTCTCAACCCGCAATGTCGAACCGGCTAAAACAGCTTCTGTTTTAATACTCGCGCGGTTACGTACTAGAGTGCCGCCTCCCGATCTTTCCTGCGAAACACTCATTGTGTAACTCATCCGATCGGAAGAGACTGAAATCGCATTGATTACGATATTGGTAACGCCGCCTCCAGGAGGGACGCACCTGAGGCTCTGTCCTTCTGACGTTAGTTCGAGTTCAACCCGCTGGTCGTCTGATAGTACTGAAAATTTCTATGGACACGATTAACGTAGCTGCTGCTTCATTTCGTCTTGTACTGGAAACTAATCTTTGTCTCCTCATCAAGTACCAGCGGACGGATGAACCGGTATGACCGACCACTCTGCGGGACATCGATGTGCACCGGAAGGATTCCTGCAACGCGACGCTGGAGGTTCATCACGTTTTGCGATGGAGTGGTGAGTAAAAACAACTGGCTTTTTCGCACTTGATCCTCGACTATGCGGTTTTCATTCTCGAGGGAAGTAATTCCCGCGGTCACCTGGACTGTCTCAGTTACAGTCGCAACCTGCAACGTTGATCCAATCCTTGCCGGATGAGTTGTGACATAGGCGAAATCGTGCTCCAACTTTGCGAATCCTGGTGAATCGATAGTCACGGTAACAGGTCCCGACTGCACACCCGTTGCGATCCAACGTCCTTCATCATTGGATTGGACAGTCGTGATTGACCCTGTCTGTTTGTTAACTACTGTGATAACCGCTCTGGGAACAACTGCGCCCATGGGATCCACAACTATTCCACCCATCTGACCATTTTCCAATGAACCAATATCAGTGGTTACCGCCGACGGATCTACCGCGGCATCGAAATCGTCAACGCCATCAAGACTAAAGTTTTGAGCGGTGCTGGGGAACAGCTCGGCCGCAAGAGCGTTGCCGCCGAATTGCTTAATTTGCAGACGGGCAGGAAGCGAAACTTCCCACGTCAACAAACTTATCGGGATGTCCACTTTCGGAAGACCCATCTCATAAGCTCCGGCTTTACTGAAGCGCACACCCGAACTCAGGTAAACAAATGAAACCGTGTACGTGCCGGAGGAGTTGAGGCCTGCTCGCAGGAGAGGCACGCGGCTACCATCCGGACCAACCACGGGCTTAACCCGTTCACCTTCGACCTCGGCCGAAAGCAGCTGAGCGCCGGCAGGTAGTTCCACTTTCACAAATGGTTGGGCATGGTTGCGCACGCGCAGAGCTACTTCCGTTAACGACTTTCCTTCGACATTCGTCAGAGTCGTGACAGTTGCTCGTTCAGCGACTGCAGAAAGCACCGCGCTGTCAGGGAACTGTGTCCATTCCAGCTCAAGCTTGGAGGTGTCGCCCTGGTGCCGGTTATAGCGAAACGCAGCCTGCAGCGGAAAGCGTGAAAGCGACTTTGCAATAGCGGTTGCTTCGCGGACGTCCATCCGTCGCAATGCGCCACTTTCCGTCGCAGTGAGATCCATCGTGCCAATTCCTTCAATCAGCAGTTCGCCGGTTTCTCGTTGCGCACCGTTGAATGAAAACAATGGTGCGTCGACTTTTGTTTTTTGATTCGTACGTTCAATCGCAATGAGGAATTGGTGGTTACGTCGCGATGGTTCGCGAACTCTCAAAGTCAATACACTATTGTCGATTTCACTGGACTCAAGAGTGCTACCTGTCACATCAGTCAAGTCAAAACCTGCCGGTAATGGCACTTTGAATTCGGCAGCTTCTCCCTGCACGACATTGATGTCACACAACGCGGCGACACGAACTTGAGAATCACCCACGGACACGACGCTCTTAATATCGGACAGAAATCGGATTTCACGCTGAGCCAGGGGGGCAGCGATCTCTCTGGTGGTCCACCACACTCGCGCAGTCTTCCCAGGCTCGAGTGTGGCGTCGATGATGGTGTGACCCTGTTCACTTTTACGATCAGTAATCAGTCCCGGTTCTACTCCCACGTTCGCGTGATTGCCCGGAAGGTCGAGAGTCATGAGCGAACTTCCGGACGCCGGTACGGGCAAAGCAAAAGATGCGCGACCCCCCTCCGAGGCAATCTCAGAAGCAACATTCAACTTGACAGAAAAGGCGCCGGAACTGCTGATGATTCCGGAGTGAACATCTCCCTCACGTGACATCGGCAAAAACTTGTTCGACTGCGACGCGTCAAGAACGGTCAAACCCGCTGACAAAGGAATTTTAACCGAGCCCTTTTCCAGTGATGTCCCTTCAATTTCCACCGTACCTCGCAACAATTGGTCTTCGACGCGAAGGTTGAAAACGGCTCGTGAAAGAACAAACGGAAGCGGAGCTGCATTTGGCGCCGTTGGTTTTTTTGTGGCCAACTCAACGAGACGATTGTATTCCGCTAAGGAAAGGGTAACCGTCCCGGCCGATCCTGGCGGCGGCAGAGACGCGTCGAGCCGCGTGTTGCGTTGTTGACCGTAAGTTGTTGTTGCGACAATTAGCAAAAAAATAATGGATCGTTTCATCGCTCGCCTCGCTTTCTGTCACGTTGGAAATCAAGGTCCACAACAGGGACCTGGCTTTCGCTGGTTAATTCCGACATGAGGAAAATCGACGGACCAAAGTGCGGAAACGCCACTCTTAAAGGCAGATTACGCGCAGGTGTGGTCGTACGTTTGTTATCGCGGAGTTGCGACACAAGGTCCTTCGTGTCACTAGTCTTTGAGTCGGGCTGAATGGCAGCCGTTGTTGCATCCGACCTCGTATTCGCGTTGACTTGAAGAACATCTGTGTCCGGTGGCGAATATGTCGCGAGCCGAAAGCTTGTCGGCAATCCAGCTGGGAGACTCAACCGATAGGGTGGCGGCTGGTGAAGCAATAATCTCGACTTGGAGATAGGTAAATCGAGTGCGAGTAATGTAAGTCTGAGGCGACCCTTGTCCGTCCATGATGCCGTTCTGTCGAGATACGCAACTTCAACAACAAAGGCCGGTGCATCGTCGCCCGTACGAGTTTTTTCCAAAGGCAGCAACACTGAGCCATCGGGTGCGCGTCCAGGCCGAATTGGCCGACCTGCCACCGACGCACTCCACAGAACAGCAGTCGGCGGCAAATTAATTTTTAGAAAGTTGCGCTGATTGTTTCGTACCGCAAACCTCGATCTGACGAGGAGCTTTCCGTCTGCGGTGATCAAAGCAGTGTATTCAGCCTCTTCAACGTTGGCCGTCAACACCGCTTGCGGTGTGTAACGCGCAACATCGACGGTAAGCGATCTTGCCGATGTTCCCTCCGCAGGCTGCAAGCGAAAAGCTATGAGCGAAGGTGATTGTCTACTTGAAATTAGTTGCCCTAGTTCAGCTGCTTCTGCTTCGTCCAATCCGTTTAAAAGTCGATCTTTTATTTCTCCGGCTCCCACCACTTCTAATCCAACTCCGCCCGTCTCACGTTCAGCAGCGGGAATGCGAATTAAAGGAATGTCGACCTTGCCCGATCGGGGCAAACGCAACTCGCCGTTGATAGTGAAACGCGTCGTGGTTTCAACGGGTTCGATCAAGCTGACTTTGACTTCCGTGTTGGTTGCGTCCCAATCTGCGACCAGCGCGCCCGCAACCTGATTTACATTAAATTGTTCGGGGAGCTTGACTCTTACTTCCTGGACCAGGCCCTGCAACACTTGGATCTGCACTTCCGCGCTAACCTGGGTTGCGTCTTCACCTAATCCGACCAACTCGGTTACAGCGCCACGCATTCTCAGCGGTTGGCTTGCGCGCGCATCATCAATGCGGCGGCGCCATCCGAAGGTCAGGGGCTCGAGGCCACGTCCATTCGCGACCCACCGACTTCCCGTCGACGACTCGGAATGTTCCAGGAGCAGACCACCTGTGATGTGCACATCAACGCCTTGACGTGCAAGCTCAACCACTGCATGCGAAATCGCGGAGTTGCTGACGGGAAGTTGCAGAATGTTTGTACCGGCAACGGTGGTGACAGGCGCATCAATCTTTAGCGACAGCACGGCGCGACCGGTCCTGGAGAGTAACAGATCAAATCCATTCTTTTCGTTACCTCTCCTCGCCAGTGTGACCGATCGTCCGTCGAGTTTCGCCTCACGGACCATCAGTCCGTCAGGCATGGGAATGCGCACCCAACCATCCTTGATTACATCGACGGTTAGCTTTGCTTCGCCGGAAGCAAGATCTCCATCAACCTTTAAATCGTACTCGACTCGAGTCAACGTAGCTTCAACAGGCAGTGGCTTGGGTTCAGCATCTGAGGGAAATGCGGCACGTCGCAGGTCGTTGTATTCCCCGATCGGCAGTACAACCCATCCGTCTGTTGATGAGGCTGCACTTTGCGCTTTGACGAGCGATGCGGCGACGAGAATCACAAAGGGGAGCGAGATTGAAAGCGGCAGTAGTGCGATTCGACGCAACAAGTAAAGCTGCCTTGGAAGTCGATTGATCTTCATGATGTTCTCCAGCACGGTGTGAAAACGTCGTTCTGTTTTGATATTCGAGCTCCGAGTGAATTCGGTAAGACACACGTCCCCGCAAACGGCTGCGTTGGAAACGTTGCCGCACGACGTTCTTGCGTTTTGTCGTTAGGTGAGACGGTCCTGGCGTCTCAGGTTAGTAAAGCGATTGATGCTGCGGGGGAGACCGCGCGAGAACTACTTGTCGGCGCTGAGATGCACGCAGTGCGCATATGGTAGCCTGAAGAAAACCGGGAATCGATTTTCCGGGATACAAATAAAGCGTAGCCGTTCACTCGGCTTGCGATTGCAGCCTTCATCGGTACGTCAAACGTATTTGCTCAACTTCACGATAGATTTGCGCGATGGGCCAATGCCAGATCTGTTTCATGTCGAAACCGCCGACAAGATGTACACCACAATGGGTTTTCCTCAAGCTAATTTTTAACACGTGGTTACTTTTGTTTATGCAGTGGCAGTTGTAAGTATTGATACCGGTAAAATGAACTGGACTCTCACTCCTGCAGAATGGTCCTGAAATGATCAGTTGCTTCTTAACAACTGTAAGCGACCTCAAGATAGGACTTCGATAGTTGCTGGCGTGGCGGGTTGGTGGAGAATGAGCTAAATTCCCTATGTGAATTTAGCCTTCTTAACCTTAGGCCTGTGGCAGGATAATTGGAATCTGCTTAAGCAAATCTGGTCGTACATCACCTACCAATTCACTTTTGGCCGAATTACCGTCTCATTATCAAGCTTTGTTTTCGGTTTATTAGTACTGCTGCTGACGGTGTTCTTATCAAACAGCGTTAGCAGCATTCTTGATCGACGGCTCGCAAAGCGTACTCACATCGATCCCGGACTTCGTTACACCATCTGTCGGCTGGTGCGCTACATCGTCGTGATCGTTGGCCTTCTAGTTTCACTAAAACAAGCGTTCGCGGTCGATCTAACTTCAATTGCGGTTGTTTTCACTGCCCTATCAGTTGGCATTGGATTTGGCCTGCAATACATCGCAGCCGATATTGCATCTGGTTTCATTCTTCTGTTTGAACGACCGATTCGCGTTGGTGATCGGATCACAATCGCAGAGGATGAGGGAGACGTGCAGAGTATCAACTTACGCACAACTGTAGTGGTCACCAATGATCGAATTGCAATTATTGTTCCAAACTCTAAACTCGTTAGCCAGCGTGTCATCAACTGGTCTTATGGAGATCCACGCGCACGAATTTCCATTCCCGTGGGAGTGTCGTATGCGTCGAATATTCAAGTTGTGACGAAGACATTGATAGAGGCTGTGGACGGTGTTGAGAACGTCTTGACCGATCCGCCACCGCGTGTTCAGTTTCTTAAGTTTGGCGATTACTCCCTCGATTTCCGATTGCTCGTATGGAGCAACCAGCCGCGACGTCATGTCCAGATAAAGAGCGACATTAATTATCGGATCGAGCAGTTATTCCGCGAACGTGGAATCGAAATACCTTATCCGACGCAGGAGTTTCTGTTGAAGCGCGTCGATAATCGCGATGTGAATTTGGTTGCGGATGAAAAGCCGTCGGAAGAGGGATCACACCATAGCTAAGCTTCCGAGACATTGGTGTTGCCAAAAGTGTGAGTAGCTACTAGGCTAAGGGCCCCGACTGAGTGAGTACTCATTCAGCTGTGTCAGATGACATCAATGCGCACACTCACCGCGAACCGGAACGTCGGCGATAAGCGAGCCGCTATCCTGCGTGCTGCTACCCGCGTTTTTGCTCACAACGGCTATTTCAATTCCAAAGTGGCCGATATCGCCCGTGAAGCCGGTGTCGCAGACGGTACCGTCTACCTCTACTTCAAAAGCAAAGAAGAAATACTGCACTCAATTTTTGATCGCACTGTAGAGGACGCAGTCGCCGACGCGAAAAATCAGATTGCCGAAGTCTCCGATCCGCGCGAGAAGTTGCGGCGAATTGCATCGTTGCACCTCGAACGCTTAGGGGCTGATCGTAATCTTGCTGTTGTCTTTCAGGTAGAGCTGCGTGGTTCAACGAAGTTCATGGAAGAATTCTCAGCGGCCGGGTTCGCTGAGTATCTCGAGTTAATAAGAACTATTTTTTCCGAGGGACAGAAGGCTGGGCTGTTTCGCGCCGAACTCAACGCCAGAATCGTTGCCAAGATTCTTTTTGGCGCTCTCGACGAAATGGCTACTAATTGGGTTCTCTCCCAGCGTCGATACAAATTGGAACCAATGGCCGATCAGGTGCTCGACATTTTCCTCAACGGAGTCAGCACGCAGTGAGTTCGGTTAAGGGAAAGACTGCTGCCGGGCATGGAGTTGCCGTCGAGGCTCGGCCCCCGGAGACTCTCGTCCACATCTTCAATTCCATAGCCATCGAGCATAAACGTCCAGATACCCTCAACTATAAAAGCAATGGACGCTGGGTCTCAATTTCTTCTGACGAAATGCTGTTACGTGCTCGCTCGATCGCTGCCGGACTCTATTCGATAGGCGTACATCACGGGGATCGCGTGGCGTTGCTTTCCGAAAGCCGTGTTGAGTGGACCTTGTTCGATATAGGTTGCATCTTTGCCGGAGCAGTCGACGTGCCAATCTACCCCACACTTACGCCGCACCAGGCCGGCCACATTCTGCGTGACTGTGGCGCCTGTGTGTTGGCTATCACTAACCGGCAAAAGTTTTTGGAGTTGCAGCCGATGTTCAAAGGTTGCCCGCAGGTGAAGAACGTCATCTTTTTCGAGCCGGCGGGTGTCACGCCTGACGATGGTCTGACGCTGAGCGAACTGGAGGATAAAGGTGAAGGAACACCCACCGGTTTGGTCGATCAGCTTTCAAACAAAATTAGACCGCAGGATCTGGCAACGATCATCTACACTTCCGGCACCACGGGTGAACCAAAAGGAGTGATGCTAACTCACTCGAACTTAGTTTCGAATTTGATCGACTCCTCGGGCCACCTCTCGTTCTGCGAACACGACTCGTCATTATCAGTGCTCCCGCTATCGCATGTATTTGAACGGCAGGCAATGTATATGTATCTGCATCGCGGAATGGCGGTTTACTTTGCGGAGTCGCTCGACACTATCGGAGCGAACCTGCGTGAGGTGCGACCAACCATTCTTGTTGGCGTGCCGCGCATTTTTGAAAAGATTTACGCGCGTATTCGAGAGCGTGCTGCTGAAAAGGGGCGCTTGAATGTCGCATTACTAATGTGGTCTGTGAATGTTGCCCGCCAGTACGCTCATCTCTCAACATCGCGCCAGCGGATCCCTTCTCTCCTTAAATTCAAACATCGTATTGCTTGGCGGTTAGTATTTTCGAAATGGCGCCGCGCGTTTGGCGGGCGTATTCGCTTGCTGGTATCCGGCGGTGCTGCACTGTCGGAGGATTTGAGTTACATCTATTTGGGTGCGGGAATTCCGATCATTCAGGGTTATGGTTTAACCGAAACTGCACCGGTAATCACTACTGGAAGTTTGGAAGACAACCGAATCGGAACTGTTGGCAAGCCGATTCCTCATGTTGAGGTGCGAATCGCTCAAGACGGTGAGATCGAGACGCGTGGTCCAAACGTGATGCTCGGGTACTACCACAAACCGGAAGAAACGAGGGCTGTTTTCACAGCCGATGGTTGGTTCAAAACAGGTGACATCGGAACACTCGACCAGGATGGATTCCTGCGCATTACCGATCGAAAGAAGGAGCTGTTTAAGACGTCGGGCGGAAAATACATAGCGCCGCAACCAATCGAGCAGGCGGTCGCAGCGTCACGATTCGTAAACCAGGTAGTCTTGGTTGGAAATGGTCGTAAGTTCCCGGCAGCTCTGATTGTGCCGGAGTGGGACAACATCGAATCGTACGCGAGGTTGAAAGGCATTGAGACGACAAGTCATGCGGAACTGTGCCGGCACCCAAAGATCATCGACCTGTTCGAGCGACAAATCGATCAGTTGACGCCTGACCTTGCGCGTTACGAAAAAGTGAAGCGAATAGCCCTGCTCGAAAATGAGTTCACCATCGAAAATGGCGAACTTACGCCGACGTTAAAAGTGAAACGTCGCGTGATCGATGAGAAATACCGCGATCTTATCGATAAGATCTACGACGAAGAGCTGCCTTCGTAGTTTACGCAGTTCCGCTCAGCCAACCGGCCTGTCGATCGTGCTCCTCTTCCAATCTTCGGAGTCTTGCAGCCATAACGCTGGCACGGCCGAGATAACCGAGCGGTTCGTGCGGATCGACGCGGCTTACAACGGGTAACCGGCCAATATCGTGCCGGACCATTCTTGAAATTGCATCGTGCAGGGGTTCGTCTGCATGACACACGATCAATTTCGAACTCCCGGCATCAATCACCTTCAGATTGTCCGCGGGCTGTTGATCGAGTACGCGGAGGAGGTCTCCTCGAGTGATGATACCAACGAGTTTCCTTTCATCGTCGACAATCAGAGTGCCCTGGCGTCTCGAGAGTACGGGGTCTCTTTGTGCCAGCTTGTCTGATAATTCTGAGACAGTCATGTTTGCAAAAATCAAAGGCGGATTTTGATCCATCACTTCTCCGACTCTGAGTGTCGCAAGCGGATCGACCGTGTACTCTCGCGTAATGTGATAGCCGCGGCGCGCGACCTTCTCAGTCAATATGGAACGACGCAACATCAGAACTGTCAGCGCATGGGCCGAGATGCAACCAACAAGTAATGCGGGCAGCAGATTCAAATCGTGAGTTAGCTCCAGAGTGAAGACCATCGCTGTCAATGGAGACCGCATTGTCCCGGCCATCATTGCTGCCATACCGATCATGGCCCACAAGCTAACGTCGCCTATCGGTAACCAGCGCGCTGCCAGGGCTCCCAAAGCTCCGCCCATCATCAGCAATGGAGCGAGCACGCCTCCGGAAGTGCCGGATCCCAGCGAGATCGACCAAACAAGTGCTTTCCCAATCAGCAGGCCAAGCAAGAGTGAACCGGTTAATTTTCCGCGAAGTATTTGATCGATCGTGTCGTAGCCAACGCCGAGCACGCGCGGGTCGTACCAGCCGCCGACCCCTACGAACAAACCGCCAATTGCCGGCCACCACATCCAATGAATCGGTAGCTTGTGGAAGACGTCTTCGCAAAAGTACACGAGCGACGTCAGCAAACCTGAAGCGACGCCCGCGACAATGCCAACCAACGCTGAGGCGATTAGGATCCCGCCGTTAACCTCGTTGTGGAGAGTTACGGGGAAAATTGGTCCATAACCGAGGAGCAGTAAACGGATTCCATAAGCAACGGCAGAGGCGATTGCAACAGGAATGAAGGACCGCGGTCGCCATTCGAAAAGCAGCAACTCGACAGCGAGCAGTACTGCCGCAACCGGAGAAGCGAAGATCGCTGACATCCCACCTGCGGCTCCAGCCACCAACAGACTTTTCCGCTCCGCCGCAGAAAGATGAAACAGCTGTGCGAACAGGGATCCAATAGCACCACCTGTCATGATGATTGGCCCTTCCGCACCGAATGGACCTCCCGTACCGATCGCAATAGCCGACGACAAAGGCTTCAGCAAAGCGATTTTGGGTTCCATCCGGCTGCGCCCGAAAAGAATTGCCTCCAATGCTTCGGGTATTCCATGACCCCGAATCTTTTCCGAGCCATATCTGGCCATCAATCCGATAATGAGTCCGCCGATGATAGGTATGAAAATAACCCAAACTCCCAGACGGTGATTTGCCGGTGAAATAAAAAAACTCGAGAGCCGACCGTAGAAAGCCACGTTGGTGATAGTTGCGATTAGCCACACTAGCGCCTGAGCTACAAGAGCACTAAGCGCGCCGATGACAGTAGCCATCAATGAGAGAACGAGCACACGTTTGTCGCGAGTGAAGTCGGAGAGTCGGTCTTCAACTCTTTCAACTGCAGCAGTCATTTATAATTCCTTTGTTTAAGTTTTAGAGACACGATCGGGGGAAAAACATAATAGCAAACGTGCGACGTTGCCGCAGGTGAGGTCCTTCGGGTGAGTTACGGACCGGGAGCAGTGGTGGGTATGTCTATATGCAATGCATGAAGAATTCGGCTACCGGCGTCTTCTCCGGCCCGTCTCAATAATTGTTCCCGATATTGAATGTTGTTTGAGCCGCGGCCGCTCGGTCCAACGACAATGGGTCCTTTGCGGTTGGAGTTTTGATAACTTCGCCCCGTTGTCAAAATCTTCCCTGTTACGGGAGCAAACACCACATATTCCACCTCGATTTCGTCATAGCTTCCGGCCCTTCCGATAGCCTGCGAATCAAGGCGAAGCAGGACCACATATGTGGTCTTCTGTGCCTTCGCTGCTTTTACCGCGTCAGCACGCGACATCTCATCCTGGGAAGCAGTGACAATAGCTGAGGAACCATTAGTCAGTGCGCGCGCGCAACCGTCCTCAAGGGCATCGTAAAAGCTGAAAGGATAACCGGCAAAGCTATCGCGCTGATCCAACGCGACGATGAAGCCGAGCTCCGATTTCTTTACGGAGTTAGGAGTCGGTACAGGTTCCGGAGTTGGAGTAGGTACGGGAGCAGCGATAGTCTTTGGTGGTTGTCGGCGTCCGGACTGCCCGTGCGCAGTTGCGCACAACAGGATCGCTAGAGTGACTAAACCGTAGTTAAAGAAGCGGTGGCTGTACATTTCTTGGTTGTGAATTGTAACAACTGTCGTGTTGAAAACAAGAGTTGCTAAACGGATCTGGTTTCCGTTTGAAACAATGCGTGGAGCTTAACAGGTGTTTTGGCGCCGGATGTGCAGCCATGGTTGTGTGGGTGAATCGCCAAGGCGATCGGGTTGATTGAAATTAGCAACGGCTTTGCCGCCGGATGTGCGGCCATGGTTGTGTGGGTGAATCTCCTCATCGAAACGGCTTTGCCGCCGGATGTGCGGCGAGGGCTTGCCCCGCCGTGAGCCGCTCCTCTCATTTGGGCTATGCCCCTGGTGCGCGCTTTGCGCCTTCGACCATTCGCCTAACACTGTAGGCGCGAAGCGCGCACCAGGGGCATAGCCCTAAAAGCAGAAGGCGAGTGTCGGCGGGGCAAGCCCTCGCCGCACATCCGGCGGCAAAGTTGTGTGCGAGTTGGACACGTTGAGCTGAGGGATCGAAGCGCCATGATCGGCTGCTTAGCCGGTGAGACTGGATTGACCTACGCAACAGAATCGGTATCTAAATATTTGATTCACACTCTTTGTACAGCGTCGCTCAAATACGCGCTCCATCTTATGTTGCCGGCACGTTTTGCTACACTGGTGATGTCAACCATGCAACGCCCCTTAGTCATTACAAGCATACGTGATCAGGCACGTGGAATACGGTCGTTCGACTTGTTGCCGGAAGGGACACGCGAGTCTCACGCTGTTTCGTTCATTCCAGGTCAGGTCGCCATACTGGAGGTACCGGGCGAAGCCCCAGCTTACTTTGCATTCGCCAGTGCTCCGGAGGATCCCGAATTGCAAGTGCTGGTGAAGCAGAAGGTCGGCGCCAGCAACATAATATTCAGCATGCGAGAAGGTGAACGGATTGCATTAGCTGGAATCGCCGGGGACGGATTTCCGCTGGAGGCCGAGAAGAACCGCGATTTAGTCTTCGTGGCGATGGGTACCGGTGTTGCACCGCTGAGGTCTGTCTTGCGACATGTCTTGAAGCGCAAGCAACATTTTGGACAGCTCGTGGTGCTATATGGAGCGCGCACTCCCGATGATTTTTGTTATCGCGACGAGACGCAGAGTTGGGAAGACGCGGGTGTTGAGTTGCGACAGGTCATCTCGCGGCCTGATGGTCACGATTGGTCAGGTCCGACAGGTTACGTGCAGTCGTTGTTGGACCATGTACTTCCGGATCTCTCGTCGCCGATTGCACTGGTGTGCGGGTCATTGGAAATGATCGATCAAACCCGGGGCCGTTTGCAGAAGATGGGTTTCCGCCCCGAAGAGATACTCACGAATTACTGAAACGACAAGCGTGGGTTCGGTCATAAAAGGAATCCGCCGATACTGAAACCAATAGCTTAATGATTCCGTCATTATGGATTCTTTTCCGGTTTAACATTGGATTTTTTCCACCGACTCTTTATCCGGGCTTTGCCTTGGCGTCGAAATTAGCTTTTGTTCCGAATGGAATATGTGCGCTGTGCTGTATCTTGTGGGAGCGAGTGCGTCTTATACAGCGGTATGCTCTACGCCACGGCACGAAAGTTCCGACTGCGATTACTTTTGATGAAAGTCGAATCTCGTCGATGCGCCCATGATTATTAGCAAGATGCTCGAAGTGGCGAAGTGCTGACACCGCATTGATAGCCCCTCCGGAATGCGGGTCACATGCGAGAAGTCGTTGCTTCAGATAGCCGATTTCATGATATGAACTCTACAAAGGGTGTGGCCGACTAATTCGCGCCCTGGCCGTCGGCCGCGGCTTGGATTTCTGAACCTTGCCAGAGGTTCTCTACTTCTGCTTCAAGGTATCATCGGACCATGGTGGTGATCAGGCGGGTTGGTTAACGACAGCACATCAACGCCTTCTTTTGGCTGGAGCTTTACATGAAGCCTTTGGCGTGGCGGATACGCTTGAAAAAGTTTGGCAATCGCGATTCTTGTCAAGAGCGTTTGTTAAATTGTTACGCGAATCAAAGACGAAAGAATTACGCAGCAGTATTTTTTGCCGTATGCGAGACACTGACTGCAGTTGCGATTACACTCCAAACCTCTTTATTTGCGATCGTCAGTCTCTTGCGGTCACTCTTTCATGGACCATTCAAACGATTGCCGCGCGCATGGCCAAATGGTTTTTGTCGGAAAAACGAAGTAATAGGTGCTGATTCCATAGATGATTAGACGAGTGGCATTCGGCAAAGCAGTCATAGCGGGTGCTACGGGAGCAATCGCTTGGGAGATAGCCGCGCGTATGCTCCTGCTGTTGGACGTTCCTTTTTTCGATCTCGTGTTTACGTTAGGAACGATGATCGTCGGAGGAGGTCACTCATGGGTGTGGTGGCCGGTTGGCATTGCGCTCCACGCAACGGTCGGCGCTATTTGGGCGATCTTCTACGCCTATTTTTTCTGGTCCACCTACGAATCGCCACCCGTCGTACAAGGCCTGATTTTTTCGCTTGGCCCCGCTACCCTCGCGGGATTAATCATGGTGCCGCAAATGAGTTTCATGCACGTCCTGATACTGGAGGGCAAGCTGCCGCCGACTGGTTTTTTCGGAATAAAATACGGATGGAGCGGTCCAGTGGGTATAGTTATTGGCCATCTCATTTATGGAGCAGTTATGGGTGCTCTGTATATCAAGCCGGTAGGTTATCGAGTTGGCCGGAGGATTGTTCCCTATGGCTGAGTTCATGTTCGCGACTGGCATAGAGTGTAGTTATCCGACGATCGATGGCGGGCGTTGGCGTATAGATCAGCTCAAAGAAACCAAACATTACGAAAACTGGAAACGTGATCTCGAGTTAGTGAATGAACTCGGACTGCGCTACCTGCGGTATGGTCCACCGTTGCATCTGATCTTTCAGGCTCCTGGCAAATATGATTGGACGTTTACCGATCAGGTTTGCGAGGCCATGCAACAGCTCCAAATTACTCCCATCATGGATTTGTGCCATTTCGGAGTTCCAGATTGGTTGGAAAACTTTCAGAACCGGGAACTGCCACTGCGCCTAAGTGAATACGCCGCCGCATTCGCCAAACGGTATGCATGGATAAAGTTCTATACGCCGATCAATGAGATGTACGTGACAGCGAGGATGAGTGCGCTAGAAGGCGTTTGGAACGAGCAACTACGCAGCGATGATGCTTTCGTACGAGCAACGTATCATCTGGCGAAGGCAAGCGTGCTCATGATGCAAGCGATTCAGCATGAGCGGCCAGGCGCAGTGTTCGTTAACAGCGAATCGAGTGAGTTCTATCAGCCGTGTTGCCCCGATCGCGAGGTCCGTCGCATTGCAGATTTCGAGAATCAGCGCCGGTTTATAGCTCTGGATCTCGTGTACGCCGTGCCACCGCGTGCCGATATTTACCAGTATCTAACGGATCACGGAATGTCGCGCGACGAGTATCAATGGTTCATGGATCAGAATGTAACCCATAGCGCAATCTTGGGCATCGATTATTACGAGTGGAACGAGAAACTGATTAACAGCGATGGCAAACCCGAAAATCTTGGTGAGTTGTTCGGCTGGTACGTGATCACGACTCAATATTATGAGCGCTACCACCGGCCTGTAATGCACACTGAGACAAACACGCCGAATGCTGATGAAGCGCCCGCGTGGCTCTGGCGGCAATGGCACAACGTGGAGCTAATTCGCCAAACGGGTGTACCCGTGGTCGGCTTTACGTGGTATAGCCTGCAAGATCAAGTTGATTGGAACATCGGTTTGAGCAGGGCCGTCGGAAATATTTTTCCGGTAGGCCTTTTCGATTTGAACCGGGATCCACGGCCGGTTGCACAGGCCTACAAACATTTAATCGAGATGTTTCGCGACGAACCTTTGATAGCGGGTGCTGAGCTACTGCGAGTTCGATAAGCCATGGCAAAGGGCGCTTCTTTCATGCAGTACATGCGCGCGCACGGGAATGCGCCGGGCCCAACGCAGCGGCCGGTTTTGGCGGGCGCACTCACGGGATCGGTAGCAGAGCTTCCTGCAGCTGTGACGTTGTGGTGGTCCGGCGCGCTTATGAGTGCGACGCAGTCGTTGTCGCTCTCATTTTGGTTAACTCTTGCTTTGCATTGGTTGCTGGCTATTTGCGGCGGCGCGATTTACGGACGCGTGTTCAGCCGTGCCGCAAATGATCGGCAGGGTGGATGGCTGTTTGGCATCAGCTATGGATTTCTGATCTGGATGATTGGGCCAGTAACGGTTTTGCAATGGACATTCGGTCGTCCGCTTGCGCTAGGAGTGGCCGCGATGGGTATTCTCGCGGCGCATCTCATATATGGATTGTCATTAGGTTTGCTCTTCCCTTGGATTCACAATCTGTTGCAGCATGAACTTAACCACTTGAAAGAACCACGTGGACACGGAATTTTTGGTATCAAACCTGAACGGCACTGATTGAACGCCGAGGGAAATGATGGCTGTGCAAACGCCCACCGTTGCGATCGCCCACACGAATGAAAAACATCGGTCCGCTGAGCGTGTGCTGGGGATCGTTCGCGAAGCTGTTGATCTCATCGGGGGAATGCAAACATTCGTCAAACCCCGCGCAACAGTGCTGATAAAGCCAAATCAAACTGTGTTCTATTCGGCGGAGGAAGGCTGTACAACGGATCCGTTGGTAGTTGGCGCGCTTATCCGATTGGCGAAAGAGGCCGGCGCTGCTCGCATCCAGGTAGCAGAGTCTTCCGGCGGATCTTTTTCGTCGCTCGAATGCATGAAGATTACAGGTATGGCTGCGGTAGCCGAACGTGAAGGCGCACAGTTGATTGACCTGGGCAGTGATGAAACCCCGAATCGAATTGTTGAGATTCCCAACGGTCGAGTGATCAAGCAAGCGCCCTTGCCTGTGCCGCTGCTTGACGCTGACGTGATCATTAACGTGCCAAAGGCAAAGAATCACCATATCGAACCAATCAGCGGAGCATTAAAAAACTGGGTGGGCGTGGTCAATCAAAATTGGCGTAATCACAATCATGGCGATGAAGAGCATATCGCGCGTTTTATGGACATCATGATGGCCTCACTACCAACGCTGTGTGTTGTTGATGCACTAATCGCTGGCGAAGGCGATGGCCCAATCGCAGACCAACCCCACTGGGTGGGTTGCATTCTTGCTTCGCCTGATCCAGTTGCAACTGACGTAGCGATTTGCCGTCTCTTGGGGCACGATTGGCGACAGCTTAACTTTGCAAAGGAAGCCGAATTGAGACGTCTGGGCGTGCGTCAGCCTATCCAATTTGTTGGCGTTCCGCTTGAAAATGTCGCTATTAAAGCGTGGCCCGGTCATACAGACTTCAATTATTTACCTGTCAATCTTTTAATTGGAAATGGTGTGAGCTTGGCCGGAACAATTGGCCACGTTAAGAGTGTTCTGGACAGCATGTTAAGACGCGGAGAGCTTGAGAAAGTGATTTGGATGAAAGGTACACCGACCATTATGATCGGGGATATTGACGATCCGAATTTCGAGGAACACCTGAAGGAAGGTCCGTACGTTGTGTTCGACGACTCAGCGAAACCAAAATACAAAGACGATCCGCGTGTCTATTTCGTTTCTGGACATCCGGTCTTGCAGACAGCGATGCCGGAATTAATGAAAGGGCTGGGTGTGAGCTGGCCGGGGAAGGCTGTTATGAAATGGGGGCAGTTCGAGCGCCGCGGAATGCACAATGTGGAGTATGGCACTATGGCACGCAAACTAATCACGCTTGCGAAACCCTTCGTTGCGGTCGGCGCCGGCGTCGGAGGCGTGCTCGGACTAAACGCTTTCATTAGAAAAATACGTGCTGGTTCGCAGGAGCAGGAGGACAGCCGGCACCGACAGCTATAATGTAGTTTTCGTAGGAACCATATGTGCCAGGCATGCAGTAAAATCGGTAGCTCACGCGAGCAGTTCTATTGTCTCAGCGCCTATTTCCGCTCTTCTGCCAAGAAGATCCATTCTGCATAGTTTGGCGTGTTTTTCTGAACGCGAGTAGGCTGCGTTTCTCGAGTAACGTTCGCGCATGGCTATACATGTTCGCGTACAAGCATTATGTAATATCAGAAAGCCGCCATTTGTCAGATTGGTTTTGCAGGGCACGCTCCAATTTTGGCGACGACATTCGAGAAGAGCGGCGGCCTGCTCGCCAATTCCTCACAAAGCTCCAAAAACTCGCCACATTCTCACCTCGCAAACCGGAAAGTTCGGTTCGTAATGACGTCCTGTGCCGCTTCTCATATTCTTTGGACTCGCGCAAGACTTCGCTCTTGATCATGTCATTGATGTGCGTGTGAACCCTCGGTGGCGATAATCTAAGTGTTTGGGCCAAACTGCGAGAGTGTCGGCTCGCGCGCGAGGAGATTCACATTTTGCTCTCGGTGCCATTAGGCAATATTTTTCTTTTGGTAATGTCAGCCCAAACCTCATGAACCCCCCCGTAATTCGACACACACTCGCATGGAAGCGTAACCGACTGTTGTCATTTACACTCATCAGCCAGCTCTTTACACGCTGTAATCTTAGGGCGTATCGTAAAAGCCTAATCCCCTAACAAGAATCGCCCCACCTTTGGAGGCAAGGGCGCGAAAACGTTGGTGCTCATGTTCGCTGGAAGTAGCACTGACCCGTCCTCTATGCAAAGCAGGCGGCTTTGCATCCAAAAACACGCAAAGGAGAGACCATGGAGAGCAAAGTAAAGGCTTTGGGACACCCGATTCATCAGATGTTAATTCCGTTTCCATTCGGGCTGCTCGCGACGGCAGTAATCTTCGACATCGTCTATTTACTTTGGGGCAATCCCACGATGCTGACGGTTTCTTACTGGATGATTGTTGCGGGGATTATAGGTGGGCTCGCGGCGGCGCCATTCGGATTGATCGATTGGTTGGCAATACCGCAAGGCACGCGCGCAAAATCTGTTGGCTCGGTCCACGGTCTTGGTAACGTAGTGGTGCTGGTGCTGTTTTTAGCGAGTTGGTGGTTTCGCTATAGCAGTCCCAGTATTGTTCGATACGAGCCAACCACAGGGGCGTTAATACTGTCTTTTGTCGGCTTTGCCCTCGCAGGCGTGACTGGATGGCTTGGAGGAGAACTGGTCGACCGTTTGAGCGTCGGCGTTGACGAGGGCGCAAATCTGAACGCACCTAATTCGCTGACTGGCCCAGCGACCAAGAGAGCCGCATAGTGTTAAGCGAACTTACAAAGGAGGACATATGGGAGACGCAAAAGCACAAACACAGCGCGAACAACCGCAGCCGTTAGACCTGAAAACGTCGGAACGTTTAAGTACTACGGCGCGCGCAGTTGGTCAAGGGATCGTTCACACGGTGAAAGGTGACTACACTACGCAGAAAGGACAACGTGAAGCCGTGGCCTCCTCAGAAGTTCAGCAAATTCTGGAGAACTGGCCCGCTCCTCAGAAAAACGTTGCCCAACAAATGATCGAGAAGTACGGCTATCTCAATGAAGCGACACCCACGAAATTGTTCTGGTACCACAATGCGCCGTGGAAACGCACCGAACTGACCAGCGATCATGTTGTACATCACTGGCCCACAGTCCATACGGACTTCCTGACACAGGTAATCAAATATCGCGTGCCGTCCGACAAGTTTGATGATATAGCGAAATTCGATGGCAGTATTCTTTTAGATCGAACTAAGGGCGAAGCGGCGGGACGCTGCGACTCGGAATCAGCAAATGTGTTGGGTTTTAACATGGTGCATGAAATAGTTACGGGCAAGCGTACGTGGGAAGACGCCAGGAGGATCTCTGAGGAAAGCACTGTGGCCTATAACTTGGGTAGATCGGCTCCGTACGCTGAACGTTTGCTATTTGACCTACCGCAGGAGACACGGAAGATCTCGACGAAGGTGGCGTGAGCGGCGCGGTTCTTCACCAATCTGCCGGAAAGGTAAAAGATGAGTAACTGGGCGCGAAAAAGAGGCCACTGATCGGATGACCGGACCTAAGGAGCCTAAGACCATGTGATTTTTGTTGGGCGGGTGTTCTAAGGCTCCCAGCAGTCGAAGTTTATCAGAGCGCAAGAACGGACGCGTTTTTATGACGCGGTTCGCGCCTACAGAAAATGGATTTCCGCCCGGCAGAGACACTGACGGATTACTGAAGATATGGGTTCATTCATTAAGTGAAAAACGCTCGCTTAGACAGAATCAATAACTTACGGACAGTATTCGACAATTAAGGTGATTTCGAGTCGCCACGAAACCAATCGATCGGAGAGGTATGTTCGCGCGATATGTGAAGGAAACGAAGAAACTCTGTTTTGAACTCCTCAGTTTGGTAACTATCGTTTTTCACAAGCGCCAACTCACGCAACAATATTCAGCGGCGTCCCGGTCGAATTTGACTGTGCGGAACGCATCTACCGCGGGCGGCCTCTCGGTTTCTCCGCTCAGCGTGTCACGGCAACTGTCGCAACGGCTTTGCCGCCGGATGTGCGGCGAGGGCTTGCCCCGCCGTGAGCCGTTTCTCTCATTTGGGCTATGCCCCTGGTGCGCGCTTTGCGCCTTCATACCTTTCGGCTAACACTGTAGGCGCGAAGCGCGCACCAGGGGCATAGCCCCAAAACCAGAAGGCGAGTGTCGGCGGGGCAAGCCTTCGCCGCACATCCGGCGGCAAAGCCGTTTCGATAAGGCCATTCACCCACACAAACCTCGCTGCAAATCCAGCGGCAAAGCTGGCACAGGGAACAAACGAAATGCAGTAGTCAGCTCTCGGACAACTTCGGGATGGAGGCCGAATTGCTTTGCGAGATCCCGTGAGGTTATCAAGTCCCCCTTTGTGCTTCGCCAAACAATGTCGCAAGTCACTAGCCAATCGCGCACCCCAAGAATAACGTCACCGCCTCCTCTTCGGTCGGGTCAAAATTTCGGGTTTCGATAGACAAAATCACCGTAGCAGGCCTCGCTACAACAACAGCGCCGCCATAGCAGGTGCCTGACTGGAGATCTCCCGCTAGAGTTACGCTGGGCATACGTGCTTTGGCTCCACGCGATCAGTCTGGTCCTGCTGTTTATCGTGTGCATATCGACGGCGGCAGCACGCCGGGCCATTGAACATCGCAAGCATCTCACGCATTAGCCGAACGACAGCGGCAGTGCTTCGGTGGCGTCGCCTATCGCCTGCTATCATTACATTCCAGATATAAGGTGAGTAAGGCAACACCTTTGACCTTCCCCCTAAAAACAGTACCAACCTAAAATAGAAAAAGGCCGGGCAATTATGACAGGATAGGAGTCGATAATTGCCATGAAAAAATCAAAGTTTACCGAGTCCCAGATTGTGTTTGCGCTGCAGCAGGCGGATACGGGAGTAGCGGTGGCTGAGGTCTGCCGGAAGCTGGGGATTAGCGAAGCAACGTTCTACAAATGGAAGAAGAAATTCAGCGGGCTTGGTCCCGCGGAGCTGCGCCGCTTAAGACAGTTGGAAGAAGAGAACAGCCGGCTGAAGCAAATAGTGGCCGGATTTAACGCTGGACAAGCAGATGCTCCAGGACGTGTTAAAAAAAAGCTTTGAGGGTCAGACAGCGAAGCAAGCTGGCACATGGTCTATTGGCAGACTACCGCGTTTCAGCGCGGCGGGCCTGTGGCGTGGTGCTGCTGTCGCGGATAGTGTTTCAATATCGCGAGCAGAAAAGAGACGATCGCGCCGTCCGACAGCGCCTCAGAGAGATTGCTGAGACTCGCGTTCGGTATGGTTTCCCGCGGATCCAAATTCTGCTGCGGCGCGAAGGCTGGCCGGACAATCACAAGCGCACCTATCGCCTTTATAAAGAAGAAGGCTTGAATTTAAGGAGCAAACGGCCCCGATGAAGCAAGGCTGCGGCACACAGTCAGCAGCGGCCGCTGCTGACTGGACCACATCAATGCTGGAGCATGGACTTCGTCAGCGATCAGCTGTTTGACGGCCGTCGCTTCCGGGCCTTAACTTTAGTCGATAACTACAGCCGGGAATGTTTGGAGATCGAGGTGGGCCAGAGCTTGAAGGGCTTCGACGTAGTCGCTGTGGTGGAACGGATCAAACAAGTGCGGGGCGTGGTGCCCAAACGAATACAGGTGGACAACGGCAGCGAGTTCATCTCGCACCTGTTGGACCAGTGGGCCTATGGAAATGATGTCACGCTGGACTTCTCAAGGCCCGGAAAACCGAAAGATAACCCGTTCATCGAATCCTTCAACGGCAGTTTTCGTGACGAGTGTTTGAACGTCAACTGGTTTCTTTCGCTCGACGACGCGAAAGAAAAAATCCAGGCGTTCAAGGATGACTACAATGGCTTCAGACCCCACAGCTCGCTGCGCGGTCTGACCCCGAATCAGGTGCTCGAAGGGCACTCCCAGACCCGGAATTTTCCACTTTAGACTGGTATCGAAAACGGGGTAGGCTCAGAGCCGTGAACTGTCTTTGAGTCCATGGCAGATGAACGAGACAACTTGACCAGCATCTGCGAACTCGATCCGTCGCATGAGTGTAGCGCCGCGTTGAAAGCTACTTACTCGCGCGATCATCGGATCCACTTTGGTTGCCCGACGTGCAGGCAGATAACAAGCAAGCACTGCTACGCCTACCACAAAGAGCACTACTCCAGCGAAGGTCGTGGGATCGGTTGCGGTCACGCCGTACAGCAGACCAGTCAGGAGTTTCGTCACAGCCAGCGCCAGCATCAGCCCAATCACAGCTCCAATTAAGGTCAGGCCCATGCCCTGTTTGACAATCAGTTTTATGACATCGCGGGTCTCTGCCCCCAGGGCCATCCGCAAACCGATCTCACGCGTGCGTTGTGACACTGAATATGACATCACGCCGTAAATCCCGATCGCCGCGAGCGCCAGCCCGAGCAAGCCGAAAACGCCGAGCACCGCCGCGCCCGTGCGCGCCGACCACGATGCGAGGGTGACGGTCTCGGAGAGCGGTTGCAGGTTTTGCGGAGGCAGATTTTCATCGAGTGCCGCGACTTCGCGCCGCACCGCGGAAATCAAGTCGCGGGGATCGCCATCCGTGCGTGCAATCAGTGACGCACGAGCAGAGTAGTTCTGGGCGAACGGCCGGTAAATGGTGGGTTCCGGTTCCCTGTCGATACGATTGAAGATGTTATTCCTCGAGTCTTTGGCCACGCCAATTACTTCACAGGAAATTGAATCCGATCGACCGACGCGCAACCGTTTGCCCAGCGCCTCGCCCGGTTGTTTGATCTCGGGCCACAAGCGGCGCGCCAACTTTTCGCTGACGATTGCTACCTGAGGAGATTTGATCGTGTCCTGCGCAGTGAAATCTCGCCCACGAAGAAGCGGCGTACCAATCGTCTCAAAATATTGCGAGCCGACAGAAACACTACCGGCGAAGATCCTTTCGTCGGGTGGAACCTCTCGGTCTTCGGGGACTACAGGTGTGGACAGCCACATAAACCCCAGCGGCAACAGATTGGCCACACTCGCTGTTTGCACACCCGGCAGCCCTTCAAGTCGCTCGACCATCCACCGGTAAAACTCCCGGCCTTTAGCTTCGTCGTAGCCCTGAAGCCGCAGATTGAACGAAACCTCGAGCACCTGATCCGGTCTGAATCCGAGATCGATTTGTCGCGCATAACGCAGGGTGCGCAAAAATAAACCCGTGCTGATGAGCAGCGCCAGCGAGAGCGCGACTTGTGTGATAACCAGCGCACTGCGCAAATTCAACCAGCGCACGCCCTGGCCTTCCGCGTTGCTCTCATCTTTCAAAGCCGGGAAGACATCGGGCCTGGAGGCCTGTAGCGCCGGGACCAGACCAAAGATCATTCCGGTCGCGATGGCCAGCAGGAACGTAAAGGCAAATGTGCGGATGTCAAAGGACAAATCAAGACTAAAGTTAAATGGCGGCGGGAATGGTGGCTTGAAAGCCATCAACAGTTGATTAATCCAATACGCCAGGAGCAACCCGGCCGTTGCGCCGACGAGCGCCAGCAGCACGCTCTCTGTTAGCAACTGACGAATCAATCGACCTCGGGTTGCGCCCAGCGCCAATCGAACAGCGATCTCTTTTCGCCGCGTTGCGGCGCGCGCCATCAGCAGATTGGCGACGTTGGCACATGCGATCAGCAGCACCGTGAGCACGGCTGCCCCAGCCAGCCTGGAGGATGTCACTGCCATCTCCCGGATCGGACCAATCATGATACCTCGTGGGCTGAACAGGCGGAGAGAGCGATCATTAGGATTAAAGCGTTGTTCAGGCGGAGTGGGGTCGGACTGTTCTAACT